>NZ_SJPQ01000001.1:1938488-2061016 GCF_007859945.1 Pseudobythopirellula maris
GTCGCCTTGCTCGTGCGGCACTTGCCGCGGTACTTCGAGGGGGTCAGCCCCTCGCGGCCGAGGAACATGACCCGCATCCGTTCGCGGCTGGGGAAGCCCGCCAGGTACGAAACGGTCTTCACGGGAAGATCGGTCTCGGTGAGCAGACGCTTGGCGCGGCTGAGGCGGCAGGCGTTGATCTCGTCGAGCACCGAGTGCCCCAGAGCCTCCGAGAACCGCCGATCGAGCGTGCGGCGTGTCACCGGCAACTGCTTGGCGATCTCGCCCACGCCCAAGGGCGGGCTGTGCGAGTGATTCCAGATGATCTCCAGCGCGCGGCTGACAATCGGGTCTTCTACCCGCTGGCTGGCGGGAACAGCGTCTTCGCTCTCCGCGCCGGTGGTGAGCGCAAGCCGCACCGCATCGCCCAGCAAGCCCATCGCGCGGGCGCCGACAAACGTCGAAGCGCCGTCGGGCGAGGATGCGACGCCGTCGATGAGCTCGTCGAGATCAGCGATCAGGCCGCTCGCTTCGGCGAGCTGCACGACCGGAGACTCGAGCTCGATCGCATTGGAGTCGATGAGCCGATGGACCAGTTCGCCGTTGAGCGACAACCAGCGTTCGGTCCAACCGGTGCCGGGCAATGGGCGGTAGCGATGCCACACGCCGGGGAACACGAACAGCAGGACGTTCCCCTCGAACCGCACGAGGCCCGTCTTCTCCGAGTCGTACTCGCCCTCGGCCCCAGTGAGCAGCAAGACCTGGTACTCGGGCAAGGTGCGACCGCGACGCCAGTCGAAGTGGTAAAGCGTGGGGTGCTGGTGCGGCGGGTAGTCCTCGCCGGGCTGGGACGTGGTGCGGCCCACGCCTGTCAGGTAGACGCCGCAGCGCACCGCCGTGTCGGTCATCGGCAGGTACTGCACGACGTCGCGTCCCGCGGTCTCGTCCGCCAAGGGCTGGTTGGCCGAAGAATGGCGGGAGCGATTGCCCCAGTCGGCCTTGTTCGACAAGCCGGAACGCCACGGGGCGCCTTGGGCGTTGCCGCCCCAAAAAGCGTTGCGCGTCTGGCCCTCCGTGCTGGCGAAGGTATCACCGATGTGTTGCGTGTCCATGTTTGTAATACGCGAGTTAAATTGAATTGGATGAAAGAATACCGGTCGCAGCCCCTACACTCACTCGGGCGACGACTAGGGATTCAGCCCCGCCAGCTCTTGCTTGATGTACTCAGGAAGGTTCAACGACTGAACGCTGACCGAGGTCTTCTGCTTCGCCGGGTCAGAGAACGATTGCTCACGCGATGTGCGGATGTGCTCGCCGACCAACCGCGAAGCGGCCTCCGGCTCACGGGCGCGGATGGCCTCAAGGATTCGGCGATGCGCCTGGGCCGCCTGCTCGACTCGAGCAATCGAGTGCTCTCCTCGGCGGGTCTTGAACGTCAGCGATATGCTCCGGGTCTGGTGGATCATGTCGAACAGCCGCTTGTTGTCGGCCGAAGCGATGATCAGCATGTGGAACGCCAAGTCGGTCGCGAGGAACCTGCGGAGCGACTCGCCCTCAAGGATTTCAGCGCCGCTCTGACGGGCCGCTTCGATCTCACGCTCGATCGTGTCGCAAACCGTCTCGAGCTCGTCCTGCGTCTCGGCCGTCATCAGCGTGGCCGCCTTGCCGGCCGCCAGCCCCTCGAGCGCCTCGCGAATCTCGAACAGTTCGATCAACTCAGTCGTCGAAATCTCTCGCACGATCGTGCCGAAACGGGGCACCTGCTCGACCAAGCCTTCGTGAGCCAGCCGGCGCAACGCCTCGCCGATCGGAGTGCGGCTGATGCCGAGCTCCTTGGCGAGCGACGCTTCGGAGACCACGGCGCCCGGCTCGAGCGTACCGGTGGCGATCCGTTCGTGCAGGTGCGTGTACGCCTGCTGTGCGCGAGTTGAGGAAGCGGCCATCGGTGGCGGTCCTGGCTTAACTGAATAGCAGTCGCGTCGCTCCCAAAGCCCAAATAACCGCAACGAACCCCGAAGGCTCCGCAGCTAAACGACTCCTCACAGCGCCCCGAGCGAGCCGGCAATCGAACCGAGATTCCGAATGCCAAAGCCCAAGTACCTAAGGCCTAAACCTAAGGAGCGGGAGCCGAGGGGAAGGGACCGACGAACCTGACAAGAACAGTAGAAATAGAAATCGAATGAGAGGCATGCCACTGGCGAACCGGTGGAATACCAGTGACATTCAGTATCATCCGTGATCAAGCCTTTGTCAACGAGATGACAACCTGTTTATCGCAATGCCACGGCGTTCTATTGCATTCCACCCGGCCTCCAACGCCCCACCGACTGCACCTCGCTCCCCTGTCATCCAGTTCCGACAACCCCTTGGTTTGACGGCTCAATTGCCCGCTTGGCGACCAGCTCCACGACCGACCAGGGGGTGCGGGCAACCCTTGCTAGGCAGTCGCGGGCGGCCACATAGACCTGTCCTAAATCCAGTCCCGATGCCAAGGCTCGGTGAGCCTTAAATCAATTAGGGTGGAAGTGATAGAAACGCTTCTCTCGCAGCACTCAGGCGATCGCTCCGGCGTTCGTGCAGCTCCCCGCCACACAACGCCCGGGCCGGCATGGCGGTGGCCGCAGGTCTGGGCGTTCTTTCGTGGCTCGCTGGCGTATCCACCAAGGGCGACGGCTGTGTGACGCTGCCGCCCGCGGAGCCTTCCTCATCCAAGAAACGGCTGAAGTCTTGACCCTCTCCATGCTCGAAACCACCGTGCGACGCCCCCTCCTGCTCGTGGTCGTCTTGCTGACCGCCACCGCGGGCCTGCCCCTCCTCGCCGCGGCGCAGGAGCCCTCCGATGCGTTGCTGCTCTCCGAGATGATCTACGAAGAGGCGCCGTACCCTTCTTGCCACGCCTCGACGATCGAAGAGATCGATGGCGGGCTGATCGCCGCCTGGTTTGGCGGCACGCACGAGCGGCACCCGGACGTCGGCATCTGGGTGGCGCGCAAGATCGACGGCGCCTGGAGCGAGCCGGTCGAAGTGGCCAACGGGGTGGAGTCGCCCGAGGTGCGTTACCCCACCTGGAACCCGGTGCTGTTCCAGCCGAGCGAGGGGCCGCTCCAGTTGTTCTACAAGGTCGGCCCCACGCCGCGCGACTGGTGGGGCATGGTCGTCACGTCCGACGACAACGGCCAGAGCTGGTCGGAGCCCCGCCGCCTGCCCGACGATTGCCTCGGGCCGATCAAGAACAAGCCGATCGAGCGCGCCGATGGCGTGGTGCTCTGCCCTTCGAGCCACGAAGGGAACGACACCGGCTGGCGGGTCCACTTCGAGATGACCGACGCCCATGCCAAGTCGTGGCGGCGGACCCCCTACGTGAACGACGGCCAGGAGATCCGCGCCATCCAGCCCAGCCTGCTCGACCACGGCGACGGCCGCCTGCAGGCGCTCGGCCGCACGCGTCACAGCGGAATCTTTACCGTTTGGTCGGAAGATGGCGGCGAGACGTGGGGAGAAATGTCGCTGCTCGACCTTCCGAACCCCAGCTCCGGGACCGACGCGGTTACACTCGCCGACGGCCGCCACCTGCTCGTTTACAACCACAACCCGAACTACAAGGGCCGCAGCCCGCTGAACATCGCGTTGTCCGAGAACGGCGTCGACTGGTCGGCCGCCCTGATGATCGAAGACAACCCCGAGATGGGATTCGCTTATCCCGCCGTGATCCAAACGGACGACGGCCTGGTGCACGTCACCTACACCTGGGACCGCTTGCGGATCAAGCACGTGGTGATCGACCCCGCCAAACTCACGACGACGCCGATCGAGGGGAGCCAGTGGCCCGACTCGGTGACGCTTTCCACGCCCGCCGGCTCGCACGAATAGATGCTCCCCACCGCCGACCTGATCGTGATGACGCTCTACCTGCTGGCCGTGGTCGGCATGGGGGCTTGGTTCGCGCGCAGCGGGCGCACGAGCGGCGAGTTCATGGTCGCCGGCGGCAAGATCCCCGGTTGGGCGGTGGGGCTGTCGATCTTCGGCACGTTCCTCTCGAGCAACACGTTCCTCGGCGTGCCGGGCAAGGCGTACGGCTCGAACTGGAACTCGTTCGTGTTCTCGCTCTCGCTGCCGCTGGCTGCATGGATTGCCGTGAAGGTCTTTGTGCCGTTCTACCGCGAGCACGGCCACGTCTCGGCTTACCACCACTTGGAGCAACGTTTCGGCGGCTGGGCCCGCACGTACGGCGTCGTGTGCTACCTGCTCACCCAAGTGGCCCGCGTCGGCTCGGTGCTGTTCGGCGCGTCGCTGGCGCTGACGGCGCTCACCGGTTGGCCGCAGGCAGAGATCATCGTCGCGGCGGGCGTGCTGGTGACTCTCTACACGGTGCTCGGCGGCATGGAGGCGGTCATCTGGACCGATGTCGCCCAGTCGATCGTGCTCATGGTCGGCGCGGTGGCGCTGCTGGCGATGCTGCTCGGTGGCATGCCGGAGGGCCCCGGGCAGGCTTGGGAGATCGCCGTGGCCGAAGACAAGATGTCGCTCGGCTCGTTCGCTCTGGACCTGACGAGTTCGACCTTCTGGGTCGTGCTCTTCTACGGACTGTTCAGCAACCTCGGCAACTTCGGCATCGACCAGAGCTACGTGCAGCGCTACCACACGTCGCCGAGCGAGAGCGAGGCGCGGCGCAGCGTGTGGTTCGGGGCGCTGCTGTACGTGCCGGTTTCGCTGCTGTTCTTCGCGATCGGCACGGCGGCCTACGGCTACTATCAGACGCACCCGGCGATGCTCGCCGAGGTTCAGACTCAGGTCGCCGCGTCGGTGAACGCGACGGCCGACGAGCCGGTCGGCGCCGCGGAGCTTTCGGCCGCCCAGATCGGCGACAAGGTGCTGCCGCACTTCATCGTGAAAGAGTTGCCGGTCGGCGCCACGGGGCTGTTGATCGCGGCGATCTTCGCGGCGGCGATGAGCAGCATCGACACGTCACTCAACAGCTCGGCCACGGTGCTGCTGCTCGACATCTACCAACGCTATTTCCGCCCCGACTGCGACGAGCGCGAATCGATGACTGTCCTCTACGCCGGCACCGCACTGGTGGGGGCGATCGGCGTCGGAGTCGCGCTCGCCATGATCGGCGTGAGCAGCGTGCTCGACGCCTGGTGGACCCTGTCGGGGGTCTTCTCCGGCGGCCTGATGGGGCTGTTCCTGCTGGGGCTGATCTCGCGTCGGGCGGGCAGCCCGGCGGCGGCCTGTGGCGTGACGATCGGGCTCGTGGTGATCGCCTGGGTGGCGTTGCCCGGCCATTTCCCGGAATGGTTGCGCAGCCCGCTGCACACACAAATGACCATCGTCGTTGGCACGCTGACGATTTTCTTCGTCGGCTTGCTGTTTTCGACTTTCCTCGAGAAAAAACGTTCCTACGCCTAGGATACAATAGAAGCCTATGTCCGCCACGCTCAACAAAGTCCAAGGCGTCATCGTCCCGCTGGTGACCCCCCTGGCCGCCGCCGACGAGATCGACGCCCCCGGCCTGGGTCGGCTCGTCGAGCGTTTGCTCGTCGGCCGTGTCCATGGGCTGTTCGTGTGCGGCACGACGGGCGAGGGCCCCTCGCTCAGTTACCGCACGCGTCGCGAGCTCGTCGAGCTGGTCTGCCAGCAGGCAAGCGGCCGGGCGCCAGTGCTGGTGGGCGTGACCGACACGTCGCTCATCGAGTCGGTCGAGATGGCCGCCTTCGCCCACGAGGCGGGCGCCGACGCGGTGGTGCTCGCCCCGCCCTGCTACTTCCCGATCGATCAGCAGGGGCTGATCCAATGGGCGCACAGGCTGGTCGAAGAGACGCCACTGCCGGTGATGCTCTACAACATGCCCGCGCTCACCAAGACGAACTTCGAGCCCGACACGGTCATTCGGCTGATGGAGGAGCCGCAGATCATCGGCCTGAAAGACAGCTCGGGCGATATGGACTATTTCGAGCACATGCGGGGCATCACCCGCGCGAGACCCGATTTCAGCCTGCTCACGGGCCCCGAGCACCTGCTGGGTCGCTCGGTCGCGATGGGAGGCGACGGCGGAGTTTGCGGCGGCGCGAACATTACGCCGAGTCTTTTCGTTGAACTGTACGAGGCGGCTTGCGCCGGCGACGCCCCCCGCGTCGCGTTGGCCGAGGAGCGCGTTCGCCAGCTGGCCGCGCTGTATCGGATCGGAACGAACCCGTCGATCTCGGTGATCCAGGGCGTCAAGGCGGCGCTCGGCCAGTTGGGCGTTTGCAGCGACCGCATGGCCGAGCCCTACGAGGGCCTCTGCCTCTCCGGCAAAGAGCAGGTCCGCACGATCCTCGACTCACTCACACTCGATCCCGAGTCGGCCGCGTCGGGGGTGCGGGCGACCGTTTGAATGGGAAGGACGGCGCCGTGCCCCGGCCCCGCCACACCGGCTTTACGCTCGTCGAGTTGCTGGTCGTGATCGCGATCATCGGCATGCTCGTGGCCCTGCTGCTGCCGGCGGTGCAGGCGGCGCGCGAGTCGGCCCGCCGGGCGACCTGCCGGCTGCACCTGCGCGACTTGGCGCTCGCCTCGCTGAACCACGAGTCGGCCCACGGGCGCCTGCCCACCGGGGGCTGGGGGTACCTTTGGGTCGGTGACGCCGAGCTGGGCTACGACAAGGGCCAACCCGGCGGCTGGGCCTTCAACCTGCTCGAGTACCTCGAAGAGGGCCCCCGGCGTGAACTCGGAGCCGGCATGGTCAACGCCATTCTCGATCGCACCCCACCGAGCGACGCCACACGACAGGAGATGAGCCAACTGCTGAGCACCCCGGTCCCGATGCTGATGTGCCCCTCGCGGCGATTGCCGATCACGTACCCTTACACCGGTTCGGGCGCGCTTGGTTTGGCCTACAACGCGCCCGATTGCTTGCGAGACGAGTGCTTTGTTGTTCGTGGTGACTACCGGGCGAACTCTGGCAATCTCAACGACGGCGAGCAAACCGGCCCGAGTGCTCGACGCAAGAACATCGCAGCCTACAGATGGGCGTCGGAATCAAATGCTTTCAAAACATCCGTGTACAACGGCGTGATTTTCCAGAGGAGCGAGGTGCGGATGGGCATGATCACCGACGGCGCCTCGCACACGCTGATGTTTGCCGAGAAAGCGATGTCGCCGAAGATTTACACCACGGGGCTCCACTCGTCGGACGACCAATGCGTTTACACGGGTCACGACCAAGACAACCAAGGGTGGGCGATCTGGCCGCCGGTTTGGGACTACGAAGTGCTCGACAGCAACGTCACGTTCCGCCGTCGCTTCGGTTCGGTCCACCGAACCGGCTGCCACGCCGTCATGTGCGATGCTTCGGTCCGCACGATCGCCTACGACATCGACCCGCTGGTTTTTTTCGCGATTGGCAGCCGCGAGGAAGAATACCGCGATATCGACCTCCTTTACAGAACCCAGCAGTAGAACAGACCCCATGGCCGAGCGCGGCTTGAAATCACGAAGGCGTGAGACTCGCGGCTACCACGTTGTTTTGGCCGCGTTGGCGCTACTCCCGCTGGATGTCGCGGGTGCGCGGGGCGAGGGCCTCGACTACAACCAAGACGTGCGGCCGGTCCTCTCCGACGCCTGCTTCCACTGCCACGGCACCGACCCCTCGACGCGCGAGGCCGACCTGCGGCTCGACCGCTGGGAATCGCACGCCGACTACGAGTTTTACGGCGCCGAGATGGCGATCGACCGCGACGACCCGGAGTACAGCGCGCTGCTCGACCGCATCCGCTCGGACGACCCCGAGCACCAGATGCCCCCGCCCGAGTCGGGCAAAACGCTCTCCGACGAGGGCCGCGCGGTGCTCGAGCGGTGGGTCGCCGAGGGCGCCGAGTACCAGCCGCACTGGGCGTTCGCCGCACCCGAGCGGCCGCCGCTTCCGGACGTGGCTAAAGACCCGTGGGTCCGCAACCCGATCGACGCGTTCGTGCTCGCGCGGCTCCGCGCGGAGGGGCTGGAGCCCTCGCCCCGCGCAGACGCCGAGACGCTGCGTCGCCGGCTCTGCCTCGACCTGGTCGGCCTGCCCCCCGCGTTCGACGCGGCGGTCGCCGCCGCGCCGATTCAAAGCGATGCGCAGTACGACCGGGCGGTCGAGCGGCTGCTGGCGTCTCCCCACTTCGGCGAGCGGTGGGGCCGAGATTGGCTCGACGCCGCCCGCTACGCCGACTCGAACGGTTACGAGAAAGACCGCCCCCGCGACGTGTGGCTGTACCGCGACTGGGTCATCCGCGCGATGAACGACGACATGCCGTACAGCCAGTTCGTCGTGAAGCAGGTCGCCGGCGATCTCTTGCCGAAGAAGAGCCAGGACAACCTCGTCGCCACGACCTTCCTGCGCAACTCGATGGTCAACGAGGAGGGGGGCATCGACCCCGAGCAGTTCCGCATGGAGGGGCTATTCGACCGGATGGACGCGATCGGCAAGTCGGTCCTAGGCCTCACGCTGCAGTGCGCCCAATGCCACACGCACAAGTACGACCCGCTCACCCACACCGACTACTTCCGCACGCTGGCGTTCCTCAACGGCGGCGTCGAGGCGAACGCCGTTGCCTACACCGACGAGGACCGCACGACAGTCGACCGCATCGAGAGCGAGACCCGGCGCATCGAGCAGGAACTCGCTTCGTCGACCGCCGACTGGCGTGAGCGGCTCGCCGACTGGGAACGCGACCAGGCGGGCGGCGAGGGCCGCTGGACCGTCGTCCGTCCCGAAGTCGACGGCACCGGCGGCCAGAAGCACTACCTGCAGGAGGACGGCTCGGTGCTGGCGCGAGGCTACGCCCCGTCGCAGATCACGACCGAGTTCGCGGCTGTGATCGACTCGCCGCGCGTCACGGCGTTCCGGCTCGAGCTGATGACCGACCCGACGCTCCCCTACGGCGGTCCGGGCCGCTCGCTCAAGGGTCTCTGTGCGCTCTCGGAATTCAAAGTCGTTCTCAAAGGCGCCGACGGTCAACAGGACCGCGAGCTCGCGTTCGATCGGGCAACGGCCGATGTCAGCCCGCCGGTCGAGCCGCTCGCAGACATCTTCGACGACGGCAAAGACATCGAGCGTGTCACCGGGCCCGCGACGATGGCGATCGACGGCGACGAGGCCACCGCCTGGGGCATCGACGTGGGGCCCGGCCGCAGCAACGTGTCGCGCAAGGCGGTCTTTGTTCTCAAAGAGCCGCTCGACGAGGCCGAGGGCCGCCGCGTCGTCTTCAAGCTCGTGCAGATGCACGGCCAAGACTACATGAAGGACATCTACTCCAACGGGCTCGGCCGGTTCCGGTTCTCGATCACCGACGACCCCACGCCCAGCGCCGACCCCCTGCCCTTCGCCGTGCGGCGGGCGCTCACCAAACGGCCCGACGAGCGGAGCGACGAAGAAGACCGGCTTGTCTTCTCGCACTGGCGCACGGCGGTGGCCGAGTGGAAAGAAGCCAACGAGCGGATCGAGCGACTCGAGGAGGGTCGGCCTCAAGGGATGTCGCAATTGGTGATGCAACGCCGCGACAAGCCGCGCGTGACGCACCGTCTCGACCGCGGCGAGTTCACCAAACCGGCCGAGGTGGTAGAGCCGGGCGTGCCGGCGTTCCTTCACTCGCTCGAGGTGGAGAACCCGACGCGGCTCGACTTCGCCCGCTGGCTCGTCGACCGCCGCTCGCCGACCACGGCGAGGACCATTGTGAACCGCGTGTGGCAGTCGTACTTCGGACAGGGGATCGTGGCGACGCCGGGCGACTTTGGCGCCCAGGGCGCCCCCCCCTCGCACCCCAAGTTGCTCGACTGGCTCGCCGTCGAGCTGATGGACAGCGGCTGGCGGCTGAAGCACCTGCACCGGCTGATCGTCGGGTCGGCGACCTACCAGCAATCGAGCGTGGTTAGCCCCGAGCTGCTCGAAGCCGACCCGAGCAACGCGTTGCTCACCCGCGGCGCCCGCTTCCGGGTCGACGCCGAGGTGGTCCGCGACGTCGCCCTCACGGCGAGCGGCCTGCTGAACCCCGCGCTCGGCGGCCCGGGCGTTTACCCGCCGGCGCCCGCCTTCCTGTTCAAGCAGCCGGTCAGCTTCGCGCCGAAGCCGTGGGACTTTGACCAGGACAACGACAAGTACCGCCGGGCGGTCTACACGTTCCGCTACCGCACGACGCTCTACCCGGTGTACCAGGCTTTCGACGCCCCCAGCGGCGACGTGTCGTGCGTGCGCCGCAACCGCTCGAACACCCCCCTGCAGGCGCTGGCGTTGCTCAACGAGGAGCTGTTCGTCGAGTGCGCCCAGAACCTAGCGGCAGAAACCCTCAGCCAGCCGCGTCTCGACGACGCCGAGCGGATCGCGTGGGTCTACGAGCGTTGCCTCGCCCGCGAGCCCGAGGCGCGAGAGTCGGCCGTGCTGACCGGTTTCCTCGACAATCAACGCGAACGGTTCGCCGCGGGCGACGCCGACCCCAACGAGCTGGTCGGCGATGTGCCATCGGACGCCGAGCCGGTGGAGTTGGCCGCTTGGACCGCGCTGTCGCGCGTGGTGCTCAGCCTCGACGAGACGATTACAAAAGAATGATGACCAATTAAAGAGGCCGAAGGCCGATCAGGATCCCCCTCCCCTTCCAGGGGAGGGAAATTACGACAGGCCTGCGGCCTCTGCGAATTCTTAGTGAGCATTGAACCATGAGCTGCCACGACCACCTATACCGCAACGAAGACCCCCGCACCGTCGCGCGCCGCTGGTTCCTCAAGCAGTGCGGCGTGGGTCTTGGTTCTCTTGCGCTGGCCGATTTGGGACTCGGCTCGGTGGTGGGCGACAACCAGGCGCAAGCCGCGACGTCGCTCTCCGACCCGCTGGCCGTGAAAGCTCCGCACTTCAAGCCGCGCGCCAAGAACGTCATCTTCCTGTTCATGGCGGGGGCGCCGAGCCAGATCGACCTGTTGGACCACAAGCCGGCGCTCTCCAAGCACGACGGCACGCTCCCGCCGCCCGAGCTGCTGGAGGGCTACCGCGCTGCGTTCATCAACCCGAATTCGAAGCTGATGGGCACGCGGTTCAAGTTCGCCAAGCACGGCCAAGCGGGCACGGAGATCTCCGAGCTGCTGCCGGGCCTCGCCGAGATCGTCGACGACGTGGCGATCGTCCGCTCGATGCAGACCGACGCCTTCAACCACGCGCCGGGCCAGATCCTCATGAGCACCGGCTCGCAGCAATTCGGCAAGGCGAGCATGGGCGCCTGGTCGCTGTACGGGCTCGGCAGCGAATCGAAAGACTTGCCCGGCTTCGTCGTGTTCAGCACCGGCAAGAAGGGCCCCAGCGGCGGGTTCGGCAACTGGGGGAGTGGCTACTTGCCCACCTCCTACCAAGGCGTGCCGTTCCGCACCGCCGGCGACCCGGTCCTCTACCTATCGAACCCCAAGGGGGTCGACCGCCGCTTGCAACGCGACTCGCTCGACGCGATACGCGACCTGAACGAGCAACACCTCGCCGAGGTGGGCGACCCCGAGATCGCCACCCGCATCAACTCGTTCGAGATGGCCTACCGCATGCAGGCGAGCGCGCCGGAGACGCTCGACCTCGCCCACGAGCCGCAACACGTGTTGGACATGTACGGCGCCGAGCCGGGCAAGCGTTCGTTCGGCGCCGCCTGCCTGATGGCCCGCCGCATGGTGGAGCGCGGCGTGCGGTTCGTCGAGATCTTCCACGAGGCGTGGGATCAGCACGGCAACCTGGTGAACGACCTCAAGCTCAATTGCAAGCGGACCGACCAGGCCGCCGCCGCGCTCGTGAAAGACCTCAAGCAGCGCGGCCTCTTGGAAGACACGCTGGTGATCTGGGGCGGCGAGTTCGGCCGCACGCCGATGGTCGAAGGGGGCGACGGCGACGGCCGCGACCACCACCCGAACGCCTTCACCATGTGGATGGCCGGCGGCGGCGTGAAGCCGGGACTCAACTACGGCAGCACCGACGAGCTCGGCTTCAACGTGGCCGAGAACCCCGTGCACGTGCGCGACCTGCACGCCACGATCCTGCACCTGCTGGGCCTCGACCACAAGCGGCTCACGTACAAGTTCCAGGGCCTCGACGAGAAGCTCACCGGCGTCAAAGAGGCGCACGTGGTCCACGACCTCATCGCGTAGGACGCCGCGGCGCCCTGCAGGGAACGCCCTCCGTGGCGTGCCGAGCCCCGGGTACACGCTCCCCCGCAGGGGCAAGGAACGCCACAGAGGGCGTTCGTTACAGGGTTCGGTTGGATCGTCTCCCACAACGACTAGTTTGCGCAACCCGCCGTGAATCCCTCTCCCATGCTCTTGTTACGATTTTCTATTCTCGCTGCCACGGCCATCGCTCTCACGGCGACCGCGGCTCCCGTGCCGGCCGTCGACGGCTCCACCGACCAACGCCTCGCGCCGCCAATCCACCTCCGCCGCCATTACTTCCGGTTCGACCCGCCCGCCACGGCCGAGGCGTGGCGCGAGCGTGCGGGCGAAGTCCGCCGCCGCGTGCAGGTCGCCGCCGGCTTGTGGCCCGCTCCGCCGCGGCGGGAGCCGAACGCCGTGGCCCACGGCCTCGTCGTCCGCGACGGCTACACCGTTGAGAAGGTCTACCTCGAGAGCTTCCCGGGGCACTTTGTCACCGGCAGCCTCTACCGCCCCAAGGGGTTTGCCGGCCCGCGGCCCGGCGTGCTGAGCCCTTACGGCCACTGGGGCGGCGGTCGCTACTTCGACCTCGGCGAAGCGGGCGTGAAGGACCAGATCGAGCGCGGCGCCGAGGAGGACCCCGTCGGCGGCCGCTACCCGATCCAGGCCCGCTGCGTGCAACTCGCCCGCATGGGCTGCGTCGTGTTCAACTACGACATGGTCGGGTACGCCGACTCGCAGCAGCTCACGCACCGCCAGATCCACGCCGCTACCGAGGAGTCGATCGCCGCCGCGATCGGCGAGGGCGGCTGGGGGTTCTACAGCACCCAGGCCGAGTCGCGCTTGCAGGGACCGCTCGGCTTGCAGACGTTCAACTCGCGGTGCGCGCTCGATTGGCTCGCCGGTTTGCCCGAGGTCGATTCCGAGCGGCTCGCGATCACCGGCGGCAGCAGCGGCGGCACGCAAACGCTGATGGCGAGCGCCGTCGACCAGCGGCTCGACGTGGCGTTCCCGGTGGTGATGGTCTCCACGGCGATGCAGGGGGGCTGCGGCTGCGAGAACGCCTGCTGCCTGCGTGTGGGGACCGGCAACGCCGAGATCGCCGCGCTGTTCGCCCCCAAGCCGTTGGGCATGGCGTCGGCCAACGACTGGACGGTCGAGACGATCTCGCGCGGCTACCCGGAGATCCGCCACGTTTATGACCTGCTCGGCGCCAGCGCGAACACGCGGCTCCGCTCGGCGACCGAGTTCCGCCACAACTACAACCTCAGCAGCCGCCGGGCGATGTACGCCTGGATGAACGAGCACCTCGACTTGGGCGCCGAGCGACCGACCGAAGAGCGCCCCTACCGTCCGCTCAGCGACAGCGAGCTTTGCGTGTGGGACGACCAGCACCCGGCGCCGCCGTCGGGGGTCGAGCACGAGCGGGCGTTGCTCAAGGCATGGGCCGCGATCACTGATCGCCAGCTGGACGCTTTAGCGCCGACTGACGAAGCGAGCCTGGTTGAGTACCGCCGCGTGGTGGGGGGCGCGCTGGAAACGATCCTCGCCGTCGGCGATCTCACCGCCGCCGACCTGAGGATCACGGAGACCGACCAAGAAGATCGCGCCCCCCCTAACGTGCGCCACCTCACCGTCCTGCGTCGGTCGACCGGCGCCGCGCTCGAGGCCGTGCTGGTTGAGCCTCAAGACTCTTGCCGCAGCGTGGTTCTTTGGGCCCACGAACGTGGCGTCGCAGGCCTTTATCAAGACAATGGCGAGTTCGTCCCCGAGGTCCGCGGCTTGCTCGACCGCGGGGTGGCGATCCTCGCCGCCGACCTGCTGGGTCAGGGAGCGGTCGAGGAGCAACGCGCTTTGCAATTCAACGACGACAAGCCGCTCGCGTCGATGACGTTCGGCTACAACCGCCCGCTGCTGGCCCACCGGGCGGCCGATCTGCTCACGCTCGCCGTGGCCGCCCGCCGGCTGGCGCCCGAGGCCGATCGCATCGAACTGACCGCCACAGCGGGGGCGGCGCCCTACGCCGCGGCCGCCTGGGCCGTGGCGGGCGACCGGCTGAGCGCCTTAAATATCGACACCGGAGGCTTCCGATTCGCGGGCCTCGGGTCTTGGCGTCATGCCCAATTCCTTCCCGGTGCGGTAAAGTATGGCGACCTGCCCGCGATGCTCGCCCTGGGCGCCCCGCGGCCGTTGCGTGTCATCGGCGAGGGGGGCGAAGGGCTCCCGCTCGTCGGCCGGGCGTACGAGGCAGCCGGCGCCGCCGATCGACTGAGCGTGGCCGCCGACGGCCCGCTCATCGACGAGCGAGACTGATCCGCTCCGCGACGCATTCGCGATCCCAATCGAACACTCTCATTCCCCGTTCATAAGGCGTCGAGACAACATGAAGTGCGGCCCCAAGCAAGTGCAACTGATCGCCAGCGGCGACCAACGGCTTTCGGCGAACGTGAAGTGCTGGCCCGCCCAGCACGAGATGGAGCAGACCCTCGAGAAGGCGGTCGTCGCCGCCGGCTACGAGCTCGTGCGAGCGCACGAGGTGAACGCCGACGGCCACGGCTTTATCGCCAGCCAGCGCGAGGGGATGAACGTCTTCAAGAACGTCGACCCCGACGCCCCGCTGATCGTCGCCGAGAGCGCCTGGCAATACAGCCACCACGTGCTGGCCGGCCTCAGCACGCACCGCGGACCGATCCTCACCGTGGCCAACTGGTCCGGCACCTGGCCCGGGCTGGTCGGCATGCTGAACCTCAACGGCTCGCTCACCAAGGCGGGCGTGCCCTACTCGACGCTCTGGAGCGAAGACTTCACCGACGAGTACTTCACGTCGCGGTTCAAGACTTGGCTCGAGAAGGGCGAGTGCACGCACGCCGTGGACCACGTCAAACCGCTGACGGCCTCGGACCTCGACGCCGAGTCGAGCGACCTCGGCGCCAAACTCGCCGAAACGCTGCGCCACGAGAAGGCGATCATGGGCGTGTTCGACGAGGGCTGCATGGGGATGTTCAACGCCATCATCCCCGACCACCTGTTGCACCCCACGGGCGTGTACAAAGAACGCCTCAGCCAGTCGGCCCTCTTCTACGAGACCACCCAGACCGACGAGGCCGAGGCCCGCGCGGTGCGTGCCTGGATGGAGGAGCGTGGCATGACGTTCCACACCGGCGCCGTCCACGAAGAGCACCTCACCGACGACCAGATCCTCAAGCAGTGCCAGATGTACATCGCCGCCGTTAGGTTGGCCGACGACTTCGGCTGCGACCTGATCGGCATCCAATACCAGCAGGGCCTCAAGGACCTCACCCCGGCGAGCGACCTGGTGGAGGGAACGCTCAACGCCAGTGATCGGCCGCCGGTCAAAAGCCGCGACGGCTCGCGCACGCTCTACGAAGGCGAGCCCGTGACCCACTTCAACGAAGTGGACGAGTGCGCCGGGCTCGACGGTTTGATCACCAATCGCGTACAGAAGGCCCTCGGCCAGCCGGTGGAGAACACGCTGCACGACGTCCGCTGGGGCGACCCCGACCGCTCGGGCACGACGGACGACTACGTGTGGGTCTTCGAGATCAGCGGCTCGGCGCCCCCCGAGCACTTCATCGGCGGCTGGTCGGGCGCCGAGGGATTCCGCCAACCGGCCATGTACTTCCCCAACGGCGGCAGCACGCTGCGGGGCATCTCCAAGCCGGGCGAGATCGTCTGGTCACGGATTTACCTCGACGGCGACTCGCTGGCGATGGACATCGGCCGCGGCGGCGTCGTGGAGCTGCCGCGCGAAGAGACCGAGCGCCGCTGGCGGTCGACCACCCCCGAGTGGCCGATCATGCACGCCGTGCTCTACGGCGTGTCGCGTGATCAGCTGATGGCCCAGCACAAGGCGAACCACGTGCAGGTCTATTACGGAACGGACGCCGAGGCCGCCACCAAGTCGCTCCGGGTGAAGGCCGCGATGGCCGAGGCCTTGGGGATGAAGGTGAACCTCTGCGGCACGCTCAGCCGCGAGGGCTGAGCTGCGAAGTTTTAACCACGGATGACACGGATCGCACGGATTATCAATCGCCACGAGAAGGCACGAAGAGGCACGAGAAACGGAACACTAATCAGCACTAGTCGCCACTCATCCAAGAGGGCTGATCTTCTTCTATGAGCGGAGATTAGCGTCGATTAGTGTTCTCCCATTTTCGTGCTTCTTCGTGCTTTCTCGTGGCCATCGTCCTCCGTGTGATCCGTGGTCTACCACCAAGAACCGAGTAACGCATGCGTAGCATTCTCCTAGCGGCCGCCACCCTCGCCTTGCTCCCGCTGCCGACGCTGGCCGAGTACCGCGTCGAGCGGCTGCGCTGCGAGTACGCCGCCGACCCGTTGGGGGTCGACGTCGAGCGGCCGCGGCTCACGTGGAACGTGGCGAGCGACGAGCGCGGCGAGCGGCAGACCGCCTATCAGGTGCTCGTGTCTTCGAGCGCCGAGCGGCTCGCCCGCGACGAGGGCGACCTGTGGGACTCCGGCCGAGTGGAGAGCGACCAGACGGTCCTGGTCCCGTATGAGGGCGATAAGCTTGCGACTTCGCAGAAGGTGTGGTGGAAGGCCCGGAGCTGGGACGCCCAGGAGCAGCCCTCCAGCTGGAGCGAGCCGGCGACCTGGACCATGGGCGTTGTGGACTCCGACGACTGGCGCGGCGAGTGGATTGTTGCCCCGTGGCAGACCGAGTCGGTGCTGATGCGCAAAGGCTTCAAGGTCCGCTCGGGGCTGAAACGGGCCACGGCCCACGTCAGCGGGCTGGGGCAGTTCGAGATGACGCTCAACGGCGAGAAGTCGGGCGACGCCCTGCTCTCGCCCGGCTGGACGCGCTACAACCGCACCGCGCTCTACGAGACGCACGACGTCACGCCGCTGCTCGTCGAGGGCGAGAACGCCGTCGGGCTCGTGCTGGGCGACGGCATGTACCACACCGAACGCCGCAACCGCTTCAGCAAGTTCCAGGGCACCTTCGGCCCGCAGCGGGCGATCATGCAGATCGAGCTCGAGTACGAGGACGGCACGAAGGAAGTGGTCGCCGCCACCGATGAGACGTGGACCGTCTCCCCCGGGCCGATCACGTTCAACGACATCTTCGGCGGCGAGGACTACGACGCCCGACGGCTCGAGAAGGGCTGGGACACGGCCGGCTTTGACGACAAGCACTGGGACCACGCTGTGCTCCTGGTCCGTCCCGGCGGCACGCTCCGCGGCCTTGCGAGCAGCGCGCCGAAGATCGCCGCCATCGAGTCGATCGCGCCGGTCGCCACCCGACGGATGAGCGACTCGCAAGACGTCGTCGATCTCGGCCAGAACGCCAGCTACATGCCACGCCTCACGGTCAGCGGCACTGCCGGCAGCACGGTACGGCTCACCCACGCCGAGGTGGTCCACCCGGACGGCTCGATCAACCGCCGCACCTGCGGCGGCAACCGCGGGCCCGCCTACTGGCAGTACACCAAGGCGACCGACCAGCCAGAAACGTACTTCCCCAAGTTCTTCTACGCCGGCTGCCGCTACCTGCAAGTCGACAAGCTGCCGGCCGAGGAGGGGGGCGCCCTCCCCTCGCTCGACAAGCTCGAGGGCGTGGTGGTGCACACCACGAGCGAGCGGACCGCCGAGTTCGCTACCGCCAACGAGCTGATGGGCCGCATCCGCACTCTGGTCCTCTGGGCCCAGCGGTCGAACCTCGTGTCGGTGCTCACCGACTGCCCCCACCGCGAGAAGCTCGGCTGGCTCGAGCAGTACCACCTCAACGGCCCCGGCGTGCGGTACGAGTTCGACGCCTCGCGGATGTTCATCAAAGGCATGCGTGACATGGCCGACGCCCAGCACGACTCGGGCCTGGTGCCGAACATCGCCCCGGAGTACGTCCAGTTCCCCGGCACGTTCCAGGCCGCCGCCGAGTGGGGCGCCGCGGCGATCTTGGTCCCCTGGCAGCACTACCAAGCCACGGGCGACGACCAACTGCTCCGCGACTACTACGATGTGATGAAAGACTACTTCGCCTACATCGAGTCGAAGGCGGTGGACGGCGTCGTCTCCGAGGGTCTGGGCGACTGGTACGACCTCGGCCCGGCCGAACGCCCCGGCCACGCCCAGCTCACGCAGCCGCCGATAACCGCCACGGCGTTCTACTACTACGACGCCAAGATCCTCGCCCAGATCGCCGAGCTGATCGACGAGGAGCAAGACGCCGCCACGTACACGGAGAAAGCCGCCGAGGTCCGTCAGACCTGGCTCGACGAGTACCGCAACGACGACGGCACGTACGCCACCGGCTCGCAGTGCTCGAACGCCATCGCGCTGTGGATGGGGCTCGCCGAGGAGGAAGACCGTGAGAAGTGCTTCGCGGCGCTGGTGGACGACGTGCGCGATCGCGGCTACGCGATGACCGCCGGCGACGTCGGCTTCCGCTACCTGCTGCAAGCGCTCGCCGACGGCGGCCGGTCGGACGTCGTCTACCAGATGATCAACCAAGACGAGCGGCCCGGCTACGGCTACATGCTCAAGCAGGGCGCCACGAGCCTCACTGAGGCGTGGGACGCCAACCACAAGGCGTCGCACAACCACTTCATGCTGGGGCACGTCACCGAGTGGTTCTACAAGGACCTAGTCGGCATCGCGAGCGACCCCGAGGGCCCCGGCTACAAGCGGATCACGATCCGCCCCAACCCGCCGGGCGACTTGGAGTGGGCCGAGGCAACGCACCAGTCGATCCGCGGCCCGATCCGTGTCCGCTGGGAAGACACCGAGAGCGGATTCCGGCTCGAGGCCCGTGTGCCGGCGAACACCACGGCCACGATCTACCTGCCGGCGAGCCCCGACGACACCGTGACCGAACGCGGCGCGCCTGTGGAGAACGGCGAGCACGTCAGGTTCATCGGCCACGAAGAGGGCCGGGCGGTCTACGAGATCGACTCGGGCTCGTACGAGTTCGCCGTCCACGCGGCCCAATAGCACGGCCCATTAGTACGGCCGCGTAGCCGTGAGGCGGGACAAGCGGATCAGAGCAGCGGTTTCCACAGGGTGGGAGGTCGCTGCTCGATAGCGAGTTCGCGACAACGAAGCGTCGAACTGCCCCGCCTGCGATGGGCGACGCCTTCTATTGAGTTGCTAGCCGGGGTCGCCCAGCACGACTGTTACGGAGCCGAATTCCGTGTGAAAGACGCACAGAACGTTCTGGCGATTTGCGTAAGGGCGAGTCGTTCCGTTCAGGTTCCTCGAAGGACTGATAGCGTCTCTATCCAGCGCGAACGACCTTAAGAAGTTGCAGAGACTGTCGAGCATTGGCGATGGCCCCCGCCGTTATGCGCACTTGTGTCGTGCCTTCTGCGCAATTGGAAGTGCGTAATGCGATTCTCGGTGCGGTATAAAGCATTTTAGTCGAACTTTCTTGCGGATTGCTCGCATGTCGGCCACTCGCTCGCTAGCATCGAATCGAGTAGATACCGCGATGCAGGTTTGTCCGAGCGACGCCCCCGAGGCTCGCGACCAAACCGCTGCGTGTCCTTAGCCGCCCATCAGTAACCGGTTGGGCCACAACCAAGCGTTTCCGCCGGTAAGCGATTCGCCCGCCCCTCACCACGAGAGCCCCCCGATGAAGACCGCCCCCCTTCTTCTGCTCGCCACGCTCGTTGCGGCCCTGCCGCTCGGCGCCAGCGCCCAAGTGCTGTTCGAGAACGACCTTTCGTCCGGCGCCGGCTGGAGCCTGGTGCACGAAGACGACCCAAGCGACAACTTCGCAACCTTCGGCTTTGACTACAGCACGTTCGGCATCCCCGAAGCGCCCAACACCAAGCCTGGCGACGGCGCGACCAGCGGCCTGCAAATGATCGTCAACCGTGACTTAGAAAGGATCAACTCAGTGGCCGCTTTCCCCACTGGCATGAGTTTCAGCGGGAAGTACACCTACCAGTTCGATCTCTGGATGAACTGCATTGGCCCCTTCCCGCTCGGCGGCTCGGGCTCGACCGAGATGGGCGGCGGTGCTGTCGGGTTCGACAACACAAGCACCACTCCTCTGTCGGGCGCCAGCCTGCTCGTCACGGGCGAGGGGGGCGATAGCGCCGACTGGCGGCTGTACGCCCACGACGAGGCACAGGCGTTCAGCACGCACATTGATCCCGAGACCGAAGTCAACGATCTCTACGCCCCCGAGTTGCCCCACGCCAACGCCAACGCCAACGACTATCTCGGCCCGATCTTCCCCGGCAAGACAGCGCCCGCGGCGCAAACGGACCCCAATCCCCCGGTCCCGACCAACGGCCTCGACCAATCGGGCACGCTCGCGGACGGGACGATCGGATTCCGCTGGGTCACGTTCAAGTACACCGTCGACACCGACGCCGGCACGGCCTTTGTGCAGGCGACCGACGCCGAGACGGATGTGACCGCTGACATCGGTACCTTCACGCTCGACAACACCTATGTTGATCGCGAAACGATCGACACGAAACTCATCACCACGCTTGAGGGGAACATCTCGCTCGTCTACCGCGACCGATTCAGATCGACCCTCGATTATGATTTTGGTGCAGGAATCGATTTAACGCCTTACTCCTTCGGCTTGTTCGACAACGTGATTGTTGAAGAGTTTGAGATCCCGGACGTGCTCGTGGGCGACTACAACGGCAACAACGTGGTCGACGCGGCCGACTTCACCGTGTGGCGCGACACGCGCGGCGACAGCGTCGTGGCCGGCACCGGGGCCGACGGCAACAACAACGGCGTCATCGACGACGGCGACTACGACAAGTGGGTCGAGAACTTCGGCATGAGCATCACGCCTCCCTCCGTTGCCGTCCCGGAGCCCGCGACCCTGCTGCTGGCCCTCGCGGCAGGCGGTTGCTTGGCTTGCGGGCGCCGTCGGGCGTGATTCGCCTCTTCGGCGATATTCCTGCACAGGCATAAAACAGCACGGGCGGGGGCGGAACGATCCGCCCCCGCCCGTTTTTTGTTAATCGCCTTGGTCAATCGATTCAGTACCGCAGGATAGCGGTCGCCTCACGGTTGCAGGGCAGCTCGTCTTCGCTGAGCAAGTAGACCTTGCCGCCGTGGCTGAGCGTTCGCACCGCAGCCAGCGAGAGAGCCTCGAGCACCTTAGGCGAAAGCCAGTCGGGGCGCGCGCTATCGGGAGGCGCCTGCTCCGGCTGCGGGTGGTGGTCGGCCACGCGGTCCACGACCAGCAGGGTGTCGATCTGGCCACGCTCGGCCGCCGTGACGATTTGCTCCAGGTCCTCGGTCGACTGGCCTCGCGCCGAAGCGATCCCGTGCTTGTCGATCGCCTCGCGCACGGTCGCCTCGAACCGCGGCTGGACCAGCTCCCACGCCTTGGGGTGGAGGTCGTCGGCGGAGAGCTCGTCGGGACTGCCCACGACCGCTTGCTCCATGAGGCCCGAGTAGTCGCAAGCCTGCTGGAAGATCGGGAACAGGTAGTCGACCCCCGCAAAAACCAGCGGTGCTTTCTGAGCTCGCAAGAACGGGGTGAGAGCGTGGTCGATGCGCTGGAAGTATTGGAGGATCTCTTGCTTGCGATCCTCGCCCTCCCCGCCGCCGTGGCCGTGGTAGACCGCGGCGCCTTGTTGCTCAGAGGCGCTGCGGTGCGAGTGGAACTGGAGCGTGCTCTCACGCTCGTCGATACGCAGCGCGTCACGCAGGTTGTCGGGCAACGACTCCAGCTCGACCTCCGAGAGCGAATGCTTGGTGCCGCTGAACAGCCGCAGCCGGTTCTGGCTCACCGCCAGCAGGTAGAACAGGCCGTCGCCCTGCAGGTACTTCAGCAGCGGGTTGAGGAAGAAATGGTCCGACACCAGCGTGGTCTCGGGCACATCGATCGGCAGCTTGTGGCACTTGCTCACCCCGTCGCTGAGCAAGATCACTAGGCCGTCGCCGCCGTTCCTCCAGAATTGGTCGCTCACGTCCTCGGAGATCTCCCGCAGGGGCGCGAGCAAGTCGCTGCTCTGCTGTCCGTTGTGCCCGCGGGCATCGAGCTTGGACTCGACTTGCTTTAGCAGGTTCTTCAGTCGGATCGGGTCTTGTCGTGTTTCCCTCCCGGTGCGGTGGGTCGGCATGTAGAGAGAGACCGCCGGTGTTGAAGGGGGCCCGGTGAGTTCGTTGATGTCGTCGATCGTGGGGATCGATACCAGCATGACTGTCACTCCAAAGAGTTTTTTTGATTGCGACCGGGAGATGCCACAGAGAATAAGCGGCGTTTCCCAGTGCCTGGCTGGTACTGAGCAAACAGCGCGCCAGCCTACGACCACGAGCGACAATACGCCCGCATGGCAGAGGCTTCGCGCGTAGCGGGCAATCGGTGGCGACTAGTTTTGCCGCGTCCTCTAGCCTTGTCTCCTCCGATGGCCGCAGAGCTAGGGGCATGGCGACCAGGTTGGGTCGTCAATGACCCGACTGCCGTGATCCCCACCGATCGAACGCCATTCCTCCAGCCTCCATACAACAGAAGCGCGAGCGTATAATACGGGCCTGTTTTCTGGGCCTCTTCTCACCCGCTGGTTGGACCCCTCGATGCCCGCTCGCCCCGTCGTCTCGCTTGGGATGGTTCTCTCCGTGCTGACGGCGGTGTGGCTGACGCCCTCGGCTGCGTGCCGTGCCCAGGAGCCGTCGTTCCGCATGCCGGTCTACTCGACGCGCGACGCGGTCCCGCCGCCGCGCACGACGGCCGAGGTCGATCGGCTGCTCGAGGGCGCCAGCGACCCAGCGGCCGAGCCGGAGGCGCCGCTGCGGGTGCTGCTCGTCGCGGGTGAGAAGGACCATGGCCCCGGGGAGCACGACTACCCCAACTGGCAAGAGGTGTGGGCCCGGCTGCTGGCCCGGGCGCCGAGGACCGAAGTCGACACGGCGTGGGGATTCCCCGATGCGGAGCAGATCGAGGCCTCGGATGTCATCGTCTTTTACCAGCGCGGGCGGTGGGACGAGGCCCGTGCGGCGGCGATCGACCCCCACCTCGCCCGCGGTCGCGGGCTGGTCTACATCCACTGGGCGATCGACGGCCGCGGCGGCCAGGAGGCGTTCGCCGAGCGGATCGGCATGGCGTCTCTCGGCGGCGCGATCCGCTACCGCCACGGCCTGCTCGACATCGACTTCGCGCCCGGCAAGGACCACCCGATCGCACGCAACTTCGACCGGGTCCGCTGGACCGACGAGGCGTACTGGAAACTCACGGGTGACCCCGAGAAGCTCGACCTGCTAGGCACGTCGACCGAGGACGGCGAGCCGACGCCGCAGTTCTGGACCGTGCGGCGCGGCCGCGGGCGGGTGTTCGTCTCCGTGCCGGGGCACTACGCCTGGACGTTCGACGACCCGCTGTTCCGCACGCTGCTGCTGCGCGGCGTGGCGTGGGCCGGCGGCCGCGGCGTCGACCGGTTCAACGGGCTGGTGACGCTCGACGCGCGGGTGGAGTAGAGCCCCGGAGGGGTGAAAGCTTCGGCACGCATTAAAGCCCACGAATTTACGGCCCTTAGAGAGCCAAACTTTCCCGATAACAGCCGGAAACGGGAAAGTACTTCGTGCCCCAGGTGGTCACACCTTTGTACTTAGCGGGCGGCTCAGCAATCAGCGTCCGAATAAGTAGTAAACGCCATACAAATACGTGCCATCACCTCGCAAGGCGATAGCTCGCCGCTTCCCAGTGCCGTAGTTGCAGCCGCTTCCGTCCTAAGTATCCTCGCCTGAGTAACTCATCTGCGACCATTCGCCAGAACATTCCGTGGCCGACTGCGATTACTCGACCGTGCGCAGATGCTGCATCGATTAGTACATCGGTAGCACGTGTCGCTCTTTTCCTCGCTTGCGGTAGCGACTCATCCGATTGAAACAGACCGAGTCTCCACAAGACTCTTGAGATTCCGTCCCACGCTTCCAGTGGCAGCCGCACACGAACGTTCCATGACAGTGGACGACCGGCTTCACGAAGAAGCGGTATGGAATCCGGAGTCACAGATGGAGCAATTCGGTGCGCCGACTCCAGTGCCCGCGGATAGTCACTGCAGATGACTTTGGAGGCTGTATCGCCAAGCTCTAGAACCGATGCGTCAGGGTGAGAATCCTCGGAGATCCCGGTTCGATTGTACGTTTCAATCAAAATGCGAAACTCAGGTAGCGTCATGCTCCCATTTAGCGGCAGCGCCGACTCTCCATGACGTATCAACGTGATTTCAGCGCTATCGGCCATCATGTTAGGCGGTCTTGTTTCCGACCAAAGAACGTAGGCCGGACCAAGCGGCGGAAACGATTCTGACTGCGAATCGGTTTTGCCGCCGCGCCGTTCCGGCGACGCCGCCAATCATTGCCGGAGCAGCGCGGCGTGACGCCAGGCGGTGTGGCGGTCCCGACTCGCCGCTCGATCCGGCCTACGACCTTACGCGGTTAACGCTGGTTGGCGCCTTCTTGCCCACCTCGGGAAAACAAGCAGCCGAACCATCCGCCCAGCCCCATAAGGCCGACTAAGAAGCCAACACTTACCCCAAAAAACCGCGCGTCACCTGATGAGCCCTGGAGGCTGCCTGAGATGATGACAGCACCTGCCAGTACTATTATGGAGCTACTTAGCAATTTCACAGTCAACATCCTATGTTTGAAAGCGTGACGGCTTGTCAGACTGGAATCTTACCCGAGCGGCTTGCAGATCCCAAACAGGAGGCGTCGTCCTTGGATAGCTAGCGGCGAATCCAGCTGCGTCAGGCACTAGCGTATAATCCTGTTCCGTTGGTCGTCACACCCTTCGACGGGGTGTGCGAAAAGCGACTCGGATGTGCGGCGCTCACTCCACCCGGAACCGGTACTCCCCGCCCCCCACTTCAACGATCACCCGGCCCGCTTCCGACCCGATGTATGCGACGCCGGGCGCTTTGGTCAGCTCGGCGCCCGATTCGGTGACGGTCGAGAGGTCGCTGACCGGGATGCGCAGCTCGGCCGTCGCATTGGTCGGCACCACAACGCGCCACTCGAGGGCGTCACCATCGCGGCGCCACTCGCTCTCGATCCACCCCAGCGGCGAGAGGTGGGCGGCTTTCACGAAGTCGAGGCCCTCAACGATCTGCGGCGTCATCTTGACCGATTGGAACCCGGGCCGAAAGACGTCGGGGGCGATCCCCGCCAGGTCTTCGTACATCCAGGTGAGCAGGTCGCCGATCAGCATGGCGTGGTTGCCCGAGTTCATCGCCGGGTCGGCGGTGTCGCCGTTCCAGAGCTCCCAGATCGTCGTGGCGCCTTGCGAGATCATGTAGCCCCAGCCGGGGTACTCGCTCTGGGTGGCGATCTCCAGCGCCAGGTCGGCGCGGCCGTGATCATTGAGCGTGCGGAACAGGAACTGCCCGCCGACCAAGCCCGTGCCGATGTGGCCGTGGGTCTTCTCTTCGATGTTCGTCACCAGACGCCGGAAGACCTTGTCGCGGTCGGCTTGAGGGGCGATCCCGAAGTAGAGCGGCAGCACCGAGGAGGTTTGCGTGCCGTTGTCGTACTGGCCGAGTTTCTCGTTGTAATACTTGCCGTTGATGGCGTCGGACATCTCCTCGCTCATACGGAAGTAGCGCCGTTGATCGTCTTGCTTGCGGAGTCCCCAAGCGTACATGCCCATGGTCTTCAGGTCGTAGCACAGGAAGCTGGAGGCCAAGAGGGTTGTGTCGGTCTTGCGCGCCGGGTCGACGGAATGGATCAGCAGCGGGTCTTCGGGCGGCACGCACCAATCGCCGTAGTTGTCGCGGTCGATGAGGCCGTCGTCACGCACGTAGCCGTGGATGAAATCGATCCAACGCGCCATGCTGGCGTAGTGCTGCTCGAGCGTGCGGGCGTCGCCGTATTGCGAGAAGAGCATGCCGGGCAAAAACACCGACGCGCTCGGCCAGACCACGTTGGTCGAATAGTTGGGCCAATGCCCGGGCGCGATGTTCGGCACCGCGCCGTCGTCGCGCTGGCAGTCGCGGATGTCGCGGAGCCATTTTGAGTAGAACGCGGCGGCGTCGAACAGGTAGGTCTCGCCGCGGGCGATCTCGATCCGGTCGCCCAGCCACGCCTGCCTCTCGTCGCGTTGCGGGCAGTCGGTCGGCACACTCCGGTAGTTGCCCCGCAGCCCCCAGCGGATGTTCTCGTGGACCTGGTTGAGGAGATCGCTCGAGCACTCGAAGCGGCCGACCGGCGTGAGGTCGTCGTGGACCACGCGGCCCTCGACGGTCTGAAGCGTCGGCGGCGTGGGGAGGCCGGTCAGCTCGACAAAACGGAAGCCGTGGTAGGTGAACCGTGGCTCATAAACTTCGCGGCCGTCGCCCCTCAGCGTGTAGTAGTCGGTCGCTTTGGCGCCGCGGAGGTTGTCGAACTTCGGGGCGCCGTCCGACTTGAGCGTCTCGGCGTGGCGGAGCCGCACTCGGGTTCCGGCCGGACCTTCCACGTGGAGCCGGCACCAGCCGACAATGTTCTGGCCCAGATCGACGACGTAGACGCCCGGCCGCGGCTCGGTGATCGACTTGGCCGCAAGCGTTTGCGTGACTCGGATCGGCTCGATCATCTGCGCGGAGAGCGTTTTGCTCGGGGCGTCGGTCGGCTCGGCGTTCTGCCAAGCCGTGTCGTCGTAGCCGACCTCGGCCCAGCCGGTGAGCTCGCGCCTTGCGTCGTACTCCTCGCCGTCGTACTCGTTGTTGGCCCTGATCGGCCCCTCTTCGGTCAGCTTCCACGTCGGGTCGCTCACGAACGTCGACTCGCTGCCGTCCGGGTGCTCGACGCGCAGTTGCAGCAGCAGCTTGGGCGAGCCGTAGGTCGGCATGCCGGCGTAGACCTCGCTGCGCATGGCGTAGAACCGGCCGTTGCCCAGCAGCACGCCGGCGGCGTTCTTGCCCTCGGCGAGCATGTCCGTAACGTCGTGCGTCACGTAGTACGACCGCTCGGGGTACTCCGACATGGCGGGCGAGAGGACGTGGTCGCCCACCTTCTCGCCGTTGAGGTAAAGCTCCGACGAGCCAAGCCCGCTGAGCGAAACCACCGCGCGGGCGATCGGCTTGTCAATCGTGAATTCCTTGCGGAGGTGGCGCGCCGCGAGGCGGCGTCCCTCGGCGTGACGCACGGGGCCCCACGGCTCGATGCCCGCTTCGCCCAGCTCGTTGGCGTCGCTCCACGCCGAGTCGTCGAAGTCGAGATCGGCCCAGCCCTCGACGAGGTCAGGGTGGCAGCGCCACGACGAGTCGGTCATGACGATGTACGGCTCGCCGTCGGCGAACTCGACGATCAGTTTGGCGATCAGGCCGGCGGGCGACGGCTCGTCGCCCTGGTTGTTGGGCGCGGCGCCAAGCACGTGACGGCCCGGCGTGAAGCGGTGCGTCAGGTCCATCTCCTTGGTGGCGTTCGGCCCGCCACGGCGGCCGATCTCGCGGCCGTCGTAGTAGATCGTCACCCGGTCGTCGGCGCAGATGCGGTACGTCACCTGCGTGATGGCGCCGCGGTCGGACGGCACGTCGATCTCGCGGCGGAAGTAGCGCTCGCCCGGCTCGGCGGCCTTGGTCGGCTCTCCGCCGGGCAGCCAGATCCAGCTGGGGCCTTCGAGGTATTCCACCCGCTTAGGCACGTCGAGGCCGATCCACTCGGCTTGCCAGTCTTCGCCCTTCATGACGCCCATCGAGAACTCGCCCGGCTCGCTCCAAGGGCTCGGTTCGCCCGCGGCGTCCCAGGCCCGCACCTTCCAGTGGCACGCCTGGTGCGTGGCGAGCGGCTTGCCGGCGTAGGGGATCAGGAGCGAGTCGCCCGAATCCACGCGGCCGCTGTCCCACAGGTCGCCCTCGCCTGCGGCGAGCTTCTCTGCGGTGCTGGCGACGAGCAGGCGGTAAGCGGTCTGGCGGTCGCCGCGCTCGTCACTGGCCAGCCGCCAGGTGAGCCGCGGTGCGGGCGTGTCGATGCCGACCGCCTCGCGCAGTTGCTCGCACTGCAGCTCGGCGACGGTGAGGGCGGCGAAGGCGTCGCTGGCGAGCAGACAGACCGTGAACGCGGTTAGTCGAATCAGGGTGCGCATCGGAAAACGACTTCTAGATGAAGGGACAGGAGCAAGATAAGCGGGGCCGTCAGAGCAGTCAGAGATCAGACGATTCTACTCTCAACGGATGATCCAGACGAACGCCCCAACGAGCAAGGCGACCATGACCCAACCGGCCAGGAACCCAACGAGCGACGTGGTCGAGGGCATCGGCACCTCGAACCCGCCGGCGGTTAACAGCATGCGGCGCTCGGCCGGCTCGACGCCCTCGGGCAATCGGCACGGCTCGGTGAGCACCTCGTTCTCGCCGATCGGCGTGCGGGTGAGGTCGTAGAAACGCTTGAGCCGCTCCTCGGGAGGCGGAGCCGTGACGAGGCTCACCGCCACGCAGGCGATGGCGCCGGTCGAGAGCGTGGCGAGGATCTCCCAAGCGCGGCCGACGTTCGCCACGCCGTCGGCCGAGACCGTGACGGCGCCGAGCGTGCGGAGCGACTCGAACTCAGCCAGCCAAGCGGCGACGGCCGGCTGAGTCGTGGCCCACCAGGCGGCCAACGCGCCGAGCGTGCAGGCCCAGGCGCCCGCGGCGGTCGTTCGGCGCCAGAACAGGCCGATCCAGAACGCCACGCCCATCAGCGGGGCGATGCGGAACCAGATGTCGAGCGCGTCGACCACGCTGCCGACCCAGTAGGCGAACGCCACGCCGGCGGCCACGATCGCCACGGCCGACAAGCGGCCGACGTTGATGTAATGCCCGTCGGGACGGCCGGAACGCAGTGGGCGGTAGAGGTTCTCGGTGAAGAGCGCGGCGCCGCTGATCATGATCGCGTCGCAAGAGCTCATGATCGAAGCGAGCAAACAGGCGAGGAAGATCCCCAACAACCCCGGCATGATCTGTGGCAGGAACGCGCGGGCGACCTCGCCGTACAGGTGGTCGGGCTCGACCGTGCTGAGGTCGACCCCGCTCTGCAGGTACCACGCCACCGCGGCCAGCGCGGTGATGCTCCAGGCCATCGTGCAGATCCGCTTGACGAGGTTGCCGACCATGAAGCCGAAGCGGCCGTCCATCTCGGTCTTGCCGGCGCCGCAGACGCCCATGATGAACGGCTGGGCGACGATGCCGACCAGCGCCTGGATCGAGTACAACACGACAAAAAACGTGTCGATCACGCCCGGCGCCACGAGCGACAGCATCGCCGGGTTGTGCTCGCCGACGGTGGCGCGGACCGCTTCGAGCCCCCCGGTGGCCTGCAGCACGAACGGCAGCAACGCGAACGAGAAGGCGACCGTCATCAGCCCTTGGACAAAGTCCGTGACGACCGCGGCGCCCAAGCCGCCGGCGGCGCCGTAGACGAGGAACAGCACCGTCACGGCGGCGATGGCCCAGTTCGAGTCGATCGCCCCGGCGGTGCAGGCGTCGACCATCGCGCCGGCGCCCACCAGCAGCAGCCCGATTTTGACCGCCATGTTCGACACGCCGATCAGCGCGAACAGCACCGCCACGCTGCGATCGAACCGCAACTCGTACACGTCGGCCGTCGTCACGGCCCGCAGGCGCCGCAAGATCGGGGCGATCAGCCAGTAGAACGGCGTGGCGGGCAGCCAGACCCATTGCCACCAGATGGCCGACAGGCCGTTGGTCAGCGTGCTCGACGCGACCGTGACCGCCTGGTCGCTCGAGGTGCCCGTGCCAAAGGCGAACGTGACCATCATCGTCTTGCCGAAGCGGCGCGGCATGAAGAAGTCGCCCGACGTCTTCACCTTGCGCGCGGTCCAGGCGCCCAGCAGCGTGATGCCGATGAGGTAAACGGGCAGCACGGCCCAGTCGATCGGCGAGAAGCCTTGCATCGCGCGATTTATTTTCGATGAGAGTGTGATTGAGCTGCCGACGAGTCCGCTACGCCACGGCCGGCACGAGTTCCCCCTCCGACTTTAAGGGGGAGGGTTTATCTACGGCCCCGCCGTCTCGACGTACGCCTCGTAGGCGTCGTTGAGCGTTTCGGAGGAAAGCTCCGCACCCGCGTGCAGCAGCACGCCGTAACGCAGCCGCAGGCTGGCGCCGGGCTCGACGCGGGTCTTGTCCGGCTCGCCGACATTGAAGGCGTCGAGCGAGAACGGGTTGGCGCAAACGTAGCCGTAATCGCGGGCGTGGTAGCGAGTCTCGCGGAAGTTCTTCGGGTGGCAGAAGATCGCGACGCCGGCCGGCACACCGTCAAGCTCGCCGCGGCAGTCGATCCAGTTGGCCGCCTTGCCCCAGATGCCCGCGGCGTTCACACGGCCCTCGGAGTCGAGCATCTCGCCCCCGCCCGGCGCCATGTTGTCGCCACCAGTCTCGACGCGCAGCGGCGTGGCCAATCGCACGCCGAGGCCCATCTCCTCTTGGTCGCCGAAGTAGAACTCGCGGTCGGAGGTGAAGGTCGAGTCCCACCCGAGCAGCACGCCCGCCTCGGTCGGCGTGACCTCGAAGCGGAACCGCTCGGTGCAGATCGGCTCGTCGGTCGCGGGGTCGGCGTCGTGGTGGGCGAGTTCCACGGCGAAAGCGCCGCCGGCGTCGGTCGTGTTGGGCTGCTCGATGAACCGCAGCTGCTCGACCGGCGCCTTGAGCCGCCAGCCGTCGGCGCCGCTGAGCACGCCGAACGCCATCCACAGCCCCGGGTGGTACTCCGGGTGGTCCATGCGGTCGAAGCCTTCGACGGGCGGGTGGTTGCGCGTGACCTGCACGCCCCCCTTGGCGCCAACGACCGGCGCCTTGAGGTTCGAGAAGTAAGGCCGCGTCGTGACCGGGTCCTGGTACACGTACTCGGCCGTCGGCGCGCCGTCGACGAGGATCGCCACCCGGCCCGGCGTCGACGTGTCGAACGTCACCTGGCCATCGGCGGGCAAGGAGACCAGCCCAAGGAGCATTGACAGAATGAGAGTTGCGAAACGATTCATCACGACGATCATACTCCCTTGGGCACTGCCCAGTGACCGCCTTCGCGGTAGGTCCGTTTCAGCAGATCGGCGGCCTCGGGATCGCCCACGATTTGCTCGGTCTTCGGGTCGATCGTGAGCGACCGGCCGACCCGCAGCGACAGGTTGGCCAAGTGGATCAGGGCGACCGTGTGGTGCGCGGTGGTCATCGGGGCGTTGAGCTTGTCGCCGTTGCGGATGGCGCCGAAGAAGTTCTCGAGGTGCTCGAAGTTCTTGCTCCGCTCGGCGCGGTTCTCGGAAACCGTTTGGCCCTTCTCGTCGCGCACGCGATGCTTGCCGCGTTTGCTGAGGAACACCTCGCCGCCGTCGCCGTAGAACTCGGCGCCCGAATCGCAGTTCCAGGGGTAGTTGGTCGACCAGAGCCGCATCTCGAAGATCAGCTGACGCGGCCGCCCGCCCTCCTCCTGCGGGGCGAACTCGAACACGCAGGTCGCCGTGTCGGGGTGCTGCTGGTCGTCGTCGTAGAAGTACTTGCCGCCGATCGCCGAGACCTTGTGGGGCAGCGTGTCGACACCCAGGCCCCAGCGGGCGTAGTCGAGCTCGTGGGCGCCGTCGTTGCCGATGTCGCCCGTGCCGAAGTTGCGCCACCAGTGCCAGTCCTTGTGGAAGCGGTTCTTCTGGAAAGGCATCCACTCGGCCGGGCCGACCCACTGGTCGTAGTCGACCCCCTCGGGGACGGCGGTGGGCGACGCGTGGCCGATCGAGCCGCGGTGCTGGATGTTCCACGCCTTGGCCACGAGCACGTCGCCGACCACGCCCTCGCGGATCGCCTGCACGGCGTCGCGTGTGAAGGGCCGGGAACGTTGCTGCGTGCCGTGCTGCACCACCAGCCCGGTCCGCTCGGCGCCCTCGACCAGCAGTTGGCTCTCGCGGAAGTTGTGGCTCGAGGGCTTCTCGACGTACACGTGCTTGCCGGCGTCCATCGCCAACAGCGCGGCCGGGGCGTGCCAATGGTCGGGCGCGGCGACGACGATCGCGTCGAGGTCGGGGTCGTCGAGCAAACGGCGCAGGTCGGCGACGCCCTTCGACGCGCCGCAGCCCGAGGTCTCGACGCCCCAGCCGAGCCGCTCCGCGTCGGGATCGCACACGGCCGAAGCGCGGCCGATGAACGCCCGCGAGCGGACGCCGCAGCCGATCAGCCCGAAGCGGACCGATTCGTTGGGGCTCGTGGCGGCTGCCCCCAGCGCCCAACGGGGCGTCGCCAACGCGGCGGCCGCCGCACCGGTCGTCGCTAAGAAGTTGCGTCGCGTGGTCGAGCTGTTTTGGTTTGCCATCTCAAGTTACCGGGGAATTGGGGTGCTGCTCGGAAGTGTTGGGACCACGGATTTCACGGATGCCACGGATTGAGATCGCCACAAAAAGGCGCGAAAACACACAAAAGGAAAACAAGCGTCCTGCGGGAGGCGTCTCCGACGCCGATTACGCGTCGCCAGCCCCCTTAAGCTGGCATGCCGTTATCGGCGTCGGAGACGCCTCCCACAATTAGTCCCTATCGCATGCTTGCCCTTCTAACTTTTGTGCTTCTTCGCGCCTTTTCGTGGCCAACGTCATCCGCACCCATCCGTGAAATCCGTGGTCACTTACTTTAAGCGGTCGCCGCCGCACGCGCGGCGTCTTCGATCGCGCTAATCACTGCGCTGTTGTCGGCCTCGCCGAGGCCCATCGCCTCGCCGTGGCGGAGCGTCTCGAGGTGCAGTTGGCTGAACGGCAGTCGCAGGCCTTGCTCGGCCGCTTGCTCGAGGATAATGCCGACGTCCTTGGCGTGCTGGGTGAGCTTGGCCTGCAGCGCGAAGTCGCCATCGACCATCTTCAGGCCCTTCGTGTCCATCACGCCCGAGTGGGCGTTGCCCTTGCTGAGCGTGTCGAGCGTGCGGCGCCCGTCGAGCCCCAACGCCTTGGCGAACACCAGCCCCTCGGCCAGCGCCACGCGGTTGAGACCCAGCACCAGGTTGTTCACGAGCTTCATTTTCGCCGCGCTGCCCGACGGGCCGCAGTGGAACGACTTGGGGGCGATCGCCGCGAGCAGGTCGCCGCAGCGCGCGACCGCCTCGTCGGCGCCGCCGACGAACGCCACGGCCTGGCCGCGGCGCGTTTGGTCGCTGCTGGCGGCAATCGGGCACTCGATGTAATCGACGCCGCGGTCGGCGAGCCGCTCGGCCAGGGCTGTTGTTTCGTCGGGGTTGCCGGTCGTGCAGTCGAGGTAGGTCTGGCCCGAGCGCACGCCCTCGTCCATCTCGGTGAGGACCTCGCCGACCACGCCGGAGGTGTAGAGGCAGATCACCGCCCGGTCGCACTCGGAGAGCGGGTTGTCGCTCCATCGGGCGCCGAGCGCTTCGAGCGGGGCCGCCTTCTCACGGCTGCGGTTCCAGACCCGCACGGGGAAGCCGGCGCCGATGAGCCGCTCGCACAGGGCCGAGCCCAGCAGGCCGAGGCCGATCACCGCCACGGGGGCGGCGTTCGTGGGCGTGGCGGCGGGCGGGTGCTCGGTCATCGTCACGGCTCGGGGGATACGTTCAAGCGGAGGAGCCCGTTGCAACACGCTCGGACGCGGCGATCGGGGACAACCTTTTATTTTCACCCGCCCGGGCCCGCGCGTCAAAGCGGCGTGCGGCAAAAGCGGGCCGGTTTCGGGCCCTCTTTCGAGCCAGGACGCCCCCACTCTGTGCGGGATTCAACTGTGGGAAGCGTCTCGAACGCCGACAACGCGCTGCTGGCCGGTTTGGTAAGGCGAATCGTTATCGGCGTCGGAGACGCCTCCCACAACCTTCCTGCATGCCCTTCGCCACCGCCGAACAGCTCCGCGCTAAAGTTCGAGTTGGATTTTGACGAAGTCCGAGGGCGACTCGCTCCAGGCCTTGAGCGTTTCGCTGGCCGTGTCGAGCGAGCAAGTGTGGGTTATCACACGGTCGACCGGGAAGGCGCCCGATTCGAGCATCTGCACCACGTCGGCGAAGTCTTCGCGTGTGGCGTTTCTCGAGCCCATGATGTCGAGTTCTTTCATCACGAACAGTTTGGTGTCGTACTCGACCGGCTGCTTGGTGTAGCCGATATAGACCACCCGGCCGGCGAACGCCGCCTCGTCAACCGCCGCGCGGAACGTCTGCGGCAGGCCGACCGCCTCGATCGCCACGGCCACGCCGTGGCCGCCCGTGATCTCTTGCAACCGGTCGTGCAGCGACTCGCTCATCGAGTTGACCGCGTGCCGCGCGCCGCACGCCTTCGCCAAGTCAAGCTTGGCGTCGTCGATGTCGACGGCGATCACCTCGCCGCCGCGGAACGCCGCGCCGGCGATCGCCCCCAGGCCGATCGCCCCGCAGCCGAACACCACGACCGTGTCGCCCGCGGCCACCCGGCCGCGCGACGCGGCGTGGAACCCCACGGTGAGCGGTTCGACCAGCGCGAGCTCGCGCAGCGAGAGCTTCTCCGAGGCGAGCAGCTTCTCCGTCGGCGCGACGACCCACTCGGCCATCGCCCCCTCACGCTGCACGCCCATGGTCTGGTTGTTGCGGCAGCAGTTCACGCGCCCCGCCCGGCAGGCCGAGCACTCGCCGCAGCTGGTGTAGGGGACGACCAACACCTCCTGGCCGACGCGCCAGTCGCCGGCGCCGCCGGGCCCCAAAGCCTCGATCACGCCACCGACCTCGTGGCCGGGCACGCGCGGGTAACTCACTAGCGGGTTCTTGCCCATGAACGTGCTGAGATCCGAGCCGCAAAAGCCAACCCGTTTGACCCGCAGCAGCACCTCGCCGGCGGCGGGCTCGGGCCGGGGGGCGTCGACAACGATCGACTCGCCGGGGGTGGTGATTTGGAAGGCCTTCATGGATCTCACTCGTATTCAATCGTTTGGGAACGCTCTCGCATTCGATCTGCGGAAAACGCTCTCGATATCTATTCTGTAGGGAACGCCCTCTGTGGCGTTCCGAACCCCGGGGGGAAAGCTCGCACCCACTTCACGAACGCCACAGAGGGCGTTCCCTACCGGGGGATGATTCGGTACGCCTCGCACGCCGCTCGGTCGAACAGCCATTCGCGTTCTTCGACCGAGAGCGGCGCCGCCCACTCCCTGACGACCTCCGCCCAGCGGGCGTAGTCGCAGGCCACGCGGCAGACGGGCCAGTCGGAGCCGAACATCAACCGCCGCGGGCCGAACGCTTCAAGCACCGTATCAAAATACGGCTGCAAACTCTTGGGGCTCCAGGCTGTCCAATCGGCCTCGGTCACCATGCCGGAGACCTTGCACCAAACGTTCTCACGCTGGGCGAGCCTGCCGATCCGCCCGGCCCACGCGTCGATCTCGCCGTCGGCGATGCGCGGCTTGGCGATATGGTCGAGCACCAATCGGGTGGTCGGGTGGCGATCGGCGAAGCGGATCGCCTCGTCGAGTTGCCGCTCGAAGACGAGCAAGTCGTACGCCAGGCCCAAGCCGTCGAGCAGCGCGACGCCGCGGTTGAACGCGTCGCCGTCGAGAAAGCCGGGCGGCTCGCCTTGCACCACGTGGCGAACGCCCACAAGCTTCGGGTCGTCCGTGAACGGGGCGAGCTCGTCGGCCGCGTTGTCCGAGGCGAGCGGGGCCCAGCCCACCACGCCGCGGACGAGCGGCTCGTTGGCAGCCAGTTCGAGCAGCCAGCGGGTCTCGTCGACCGTCTGCCGCGCCTGCACGCTCACCACGCCATCAACGCCGGCCGACTCGGCCTCGACCCGCAGGTCGGCGGGCAGGAAGTCGCGACGCAGCACCTGCATCTCGGGCGTGATCCAGTCGTACTCCTGGGAGTCGTAGCTCCAGAAGTGGTGGTGGGCGTCGATCATCGATGTTTCTTTTTCGACAAGCGGCGTCAGGCCGACTCGAGGATGATGTTGGCGTACTGCGTCGTGTCGGCGGTGCGGATCAGGCCGATCGCCCGCGGCACGCGGCGTTTGAATTCGTCGTGCGGCTCGCGCTCGATCTTCACGTCGCCGAGGACGTTGGCGAAGCCCTCGATCACGCCCGCCTCGTTCACGGCGGCGAACTCTTCGGCCATCCACGCCTTGCCAATCGTCACGGCGGGCGCCAGCGCCTCGAGCACCTGCATCACGGTCGGCACGCCGTCGACCAGCGAGATGTCGACCGTCGGAACCTCGGGCCAAAACGGGAAGCCACGGTCGGACACGACGATCGTGTTGGTGTGCCGGAAACGACTCAACAGCTCGTTGATGTGCGGATTGAGGATCCCGGTTTTCAGCATCGCATTTTGCGGGGGCTGGGGGCTGGAGTGGGAGCAAGATAAGGATAGGCGGCGTCGATGACCCCGGCCTGCTTGGCCGCCCGCCAGAACGAGTCGGGGGCGTCGGCCTCGACCGCCGCGGTGTTCTCGCCGACGCGCTCGGGGCGGCTGGTGTTCATCGCCACGGCCGCCACGCCGGGGGGCGAGAGAGCGAACCGCACGCAGGCGACCGAAGGCTCTACGTCGTGCTCGCGGCAGAGCGTGAGGAACTTCTCGCGCCAGGCGAAAAGCGGCTTGTCGGCCTCGACCTCCTTCGACGGCACGCGGTAGTCGTAGTAGCGCCCGCCGACCAGGAACCCGGCGTTGAACACCGCCGAGTTGATGATCGTCACGCCCTTCGCCACGAGCTCGTCGACAAACGCCAGCAGCTCCGACGGGTGGCGGTGGATCGTCAGGCTGTTGGCGAGCATGACCCAGTCGAGGTCGACCCGCTCGGCGATCTCGCGGGCGACGCGCCAATCCTTGGCGCCCACGCCCACGGCCCGCGCCTCACCCGCGGCGCGGAGCTCGCCGAGCGCTCGGTAGCCTTCGAGCACTTCGCCCAGCCGGTCGTCGCGCTGCGTCTTCGAGCCGGCCCCGGCGAGGTGCTCGTCGGGATCGTGGATCGACACGAGCTGCGGCCGGTACGGCGCGCCCAGTAAATTGTTGCCCTGCTCCCAGCAGTCGAGCACGCCCTGGTAGCCGAGCCGCTGCTCGGCGTCGTGCTCGATGCCGGCCCACACACCGCGCTCGAACGTCGGCTCCGGCGTGGTGAGCGGCGTGCGGAACCAGCCGAGCTTGTTGCTCAGCACCACCCGCTCGGGGTCGATCTCGAGGCGCCGCAGAGACTCGCCGATCTTTTCGATCGCGAGCCCTGCGCCGTACTTGCCGGCCGTGTCGAGCGCCACCGCGGCCCCCTCGTCGGCACAGGCGAACCACTGCCGGACGATCGCCAGCTTGGTCTCGTCCTCGACCAACTCGTAGAGGTTGCCCAGACAGCTCGTGCCGTGCACCAGCGCCGGCAGTGTGAGGCCGGTCTGTCCGAGGGGCGTTTGACGCATGGCTCTAGGTGGTTGCTCCGCGTCGGGATTCCATCGCGAACACGAGGAAGCCGTAGATCGCGACCACGACAAAGCAGCCCAGCGAAAGGATAAAGGCGAACTGCACCGACTCGAGCGACTGGCCCAGCAGCACGCGCGACGGGCCGTCGATCAGGCGGCCGTTCCAGAGCGGCATGAAGGCGCCGCCGACGATGGCCACGATCAACCCGGCGGAACCGAGCTTGGCGTCGTCCGCGCTCAAGCCATCGAGCGCGATGCCGTAGATCGTGGGGAACATGATCGACATGCAGGCCGAAACGCCGACCAGGCAGTACATGCCCGCCATCCCCTCGAGGAACATCACGCCGGCGGTGGCGAACACTCCCCCCACGGCGAGCACCCCGAGCAGCAGACCGGAGTTGATGAACCTCAGGAGGAACGTGCCGATGAAGCGGCAGGAGACGAAGGTGATCATCGCGCGGATGTTCCATCCCTGGGCCTCGCCGGCGCTCATGCCGAGCATCGTCATGCCGTAGTGGAGGATGTAAGTCCAGCACATGATCTGGGCGCCGACGTAAAACGTCTGGGCGATGACCCCGCCGAGGTAGCGGAGCGTGGTCAGATTGGCAAGTACTTGCGAGAGGTGGATCGGCTCTTCCTTGTGGCCCGTGTCGGGCATCTTCGAAAAGGCGAAGACCGCCGCTAAGCAGATCACTACGATCGCGATTACGACGTAGGGCTTCCGAACCTGTTGCAAGTCGTACGACTGCATCTCTCCAAACCTTTCAGGCTCATCGACCGAGAACTGCTTGAGCGCTGCGGTGATCTCGCCATCGACCTCCGCGGGCTTCATCTTTTTGTACTCGGGGTGAGCCTCAACCTGCTGCTCTCGGAAATCCGAGACCTGCAGAGCAGGCAATATGAGCAGGCTCGTAACGAACATGCCGGTGAGCGACCCCAGCGGGTTGAAAGCCTGCGCCAAGTTGAGCCGCTGCGTGGCGGTCTCCTTAGGCCCCATCGACAAGATGTACGGGTTCGCGCTCGTCTCGAGGAAAGCCAGGCCGAACGTCAAGATGTAGAGCGACGCGCAGAACAGCCAGAACTCCATCATGATGCTGGCCGGGATGAACAGCAGCGCGCCTGTGGCGTAGAGCCCCAGCCCGATCAGAATGCCCCCCTTGTAGGAGATCTTGCGGATTGCCAAGGCGGCGGGGATCGCCATCGTGAAGTAGCCGCCGTAGAAGGCGAACTGGATGTATGAAGCCTGACCGGCCTTGATCTGGAATATCTCCTGGAACGCCTTGACCATCGGGTTCGTGACGTCGTTCGCAAATCCCCATAGCGGGAACAGCAGCGTCACGAGCACGAACGCGTACAGGTATTGCGCCGGCACGAGGCGGCCGCCGCTCTTCCCTTCAGCCGGGGCGACGTAGGTCGGGGGGGCGTCGGCCGGCGACACGTCGGCGGGGTCGGTAGTCTCGGACATACTTGGCGATTCGCTGGGACCGAAGAGAGAAAAGTTGCCGGCCAGCGCTGCCGCGGCTTGAAAAGCCTGACGCCCAAGCGACCGGTCCGAACTGCTAAGATATCCAGCCGAATCACGGCACGGAAGTAAGGACCGCATTCGCGTTGTCCGAATACAAGCGATTCTTGGGCGACTTCTTCCCATTGGGCAAGGATAATGGGGCTTGAAGGCGTTTCACGGCGCGTCCTGATTCGTCGGCTCGCTCGCCAAGGTTTTTTCGGGCGCGTTGCCGGCAAATGCGTTACGGAACACAGAACTCTGAGCAACACGAGGCGGAGAACTCGGCAATGCTGAGCAGGAATCGTTGGAGTCGTCTGGCTTGGCTGGGCTGCGCAATCGCTGCGGCCACGACCGCCGAGGGGCAACTCCCCGCCTTCCCCGGCGCCGACGGCGCGGCGAACGCCGTCACCGGCGGTCGCGGCGGCATGGTCTACCACGTCACGGAGGTCGACCTGAACTTCAGCGACAACCGCCCCGGCACACTGCGCTACGGGATGAACGACAGCAACTTCGGCGGCCAGGCGCGGACGATCGTGTTCGACGTGGCCGGCACGTTCTGGCTCGGCCGCTACGGCGAGGAACGCGGCCACGACAACGGCTGGGACACCCAGTCGCGTCTCAACCTGGGGAGCAACGTCACGATCGCCGGCCAAACGGCGCCGGGACCGGTGAACATCATGGGGGGCGTGGTCAAGGTGGGCGGCAACAACATGATCCTCCGCAACGTGACGATCGCGCCGGGCTACGGCATGCGGAGCTTCGAGAAGCCGGACGAAGACCCGCCCGAGCTCCCCACGCCGGGCGACTTTCCCGACTCTTACACCTACGACGCGCTCGACATCTCCGGCACGGACCTGATGATCGACCACGTCACGACGGTCTACGCCACGGACGAAACGATCTCGGCCAACGAGACCGCTAACCGGCTCACGATCCAGTACTCGAACATCTCGCAGGGCCAGAACTACCCGCAAGCCGACGCCGAGGCGAGCGGCGTGAAGTACACCGGCCACGCGCTCGGCTCGCTCTTGCAGGCGGGGTCGAACGCACGCGTGAGCGTTCACCACAACCTCTACGCCCACCAGAAGGGCCGCCTGCCGCGCGTCGGCAGCGAGGAGGGCTCGGGCGCCTACAACGACTTCCGCAACAACGTGTTCTACAACTGGCTCGGCACGGCCGGCGGCGGCGCCGGCGGGCAGGCGAGCTTCAACAACTTTATCGGCAACTTCTTCCTCGCCGGCGACGGCGGCGAGGATCCGGTCGGCGGCTCCTCCACGGCGATCACCAACCGCGGCGGCGGCACGGGCATCTTCGACGGCAACAACAGCAGCGGTACCCGCGTTTACCACGCAGGCAACGTCAAGGACACCAACAAGGACGGCGACGCCGAGGACACGGTCGCGCTGACCAACAGCGACTTCCGCGAATCGAACCTGCAAGGCAGCCCCTATGGCCAAGCGACCTACCGCGGCCACACCGATTCGGCCACGGACGCCTACGACCAGGTGCTCGACTACGTCGGCGCCCGCTGGTGGGACCGCGGGCCGGTCGACACGCGGCTCGTCGAGGAGGTGCGCACCGGCACGGGCCAGATCGAGGCGTGGGCCGACGACCCGTTCGACGACGACCCGAACGAGGGGGTCGAGTGGCGCGAGCTGCTCGCCCTCAGGGCCGACCCGGTCACCCACGCCGCCCCGTTCTCGCGCGGCGCCGGCTGGGACACCGACGGCGACGGCATGCCGAACCACTGGGAAGAGGAGCACGGCCTGCCGACCGACGTGGCGAACAACAACGCCGACTTCGACAACGACGGCTACACCGACCTGGAGGAGTACCTCAACGACGTGGCGGCCTGGCCGGCGTCCGAGCCGATCGTGTTCGACGGGTCGATCAACAGCCGCTACGCCCTCACGCAGAACTGGAACATCCCTTGGCAGCCGTCGCGCTACGACGAGGTGCTGATCGGTAACACGACCGCGGTGGTCGACGCGGTCGGCCAGCACGCCGGGACGATCGAGATCGGCGCCTCAGGGGCCACGAGCGGCTCGCTCGTGGTCTCCGATGGCTGGCTTAAGGTGGCCGAGGGGATTGGCGTTGGCGACAATAATGGCGTGACCGATTCTTCCTTGGTGCTCAGTGGCGGAGAGTTGTTCACTCCTTTCATCGGTTTCGGCTATGACGGATTGTTCTCGATGACCGGCGGCAAGCTGCACGCCGGGCAGATCAACTACGACCTCGTCAACGAAGGGGGCATTCTTGCTCCCGGCTACGGGGCCGAGGCGGGTATCGGCCGTACGGTGGTTAACAGCAACCTGACTCTCGCGAGCGGCGCCCTGGAGATCGAGGTTGCCGCCGCCAACTTGGCCGACCTGCTCGTGGTCAATGACGACGTGCAGCTCGGTGGTGAGCTCGATGTCGTCGCCTTGGATGGGTTCCTCCCTTCGGACGGCGACCGCTGGGAGATCTTGCTCCATACCGGCGCCCTCTCCGGCGCCTTCGCGACAATCGCTCCTGGCTATTACTTAGAGTATGCACGCTACGATCAAATGGTGGGCGTGCTGTCGCTCGTGGCCGGCGCCCTGCCGGGCGACTTCAACGGCGACGGCGCAGTCGACGCCGCCGATTTTACCGTTTGGCGGGACGGGCTCGACACGGACTACGTCGCGAGCGATTACGACCTGTGGGTCGAGAACTTCGGCCGCAAGGCGGGCTCTCCGCTGGTGGTCGCGCCGAGCGCCTCGGTCCCCGAGCCGGCCGCCGCACTGCTCGCCGCAACGGCTGCGTTCCTGGCCTTTGCCCAGCGCCGCCCAACGGTCAGAGGCGTTCGCCCCCCGATCCTGTGATCCGGCCCAACTTTTGGTAGATTGGGCCGATTCCGCAAGACGCACCGCAGGAGGCGCCGCATGGCTGTCGACACCCTGAAACCGCTGCCCGCTTTTGGCGTGAACAAGATCCGCCGCGAGGACCTCCCCAAGGGGGGCAACCTGTGCGAGCACTGCACCGCGAAGTGCTGCCACTACATCGCCGTGCCGTATGAAACGCCGACCGAGTTCGACGACATGGAGTACATCCGCTGGGTCGTGCTCCACCACCGGGCCACGTTCTTCAAAGAAGACGAGGACTGGTACCTGCTGGTCCACACCGTGTGCGAGAAGCTGCAAGACGACTACCGCTGCGGCGTCTACGACACGCGCCCGCAGATCTGCCGCGACTACACCACGAAGAACTGCGAGTACGACGAGGACTGGACCTACGATTTTTATCTCGAGACGCACGAGCAGGTGTGGGAGTACACCGAGGCGATGTACCCCCAGAAGGGCGAGAGTATCCGCAGCCGCAAGCCCGAGCCGCTCGCCGTGCTGGCTTAGCCCTGCTTCGTTTCAAGAATGGGTCGCGGATCAAAGCGGATTGAAAGGATCAACGCGGATACCTTGCTTCGTATCCCCGTCGATCCGCTTGGTCCGCGCTGATCCGCGTCCCATTTCTTCTTTCTTTAATCCTCCGTTCCGCAGCAACTCGTGTCCAAGCAAGAACGCATCCAGCCGCGCACCCTCAAGGGCTTTCGCGACTACCTGCCCGAAACGATGATCCCGCGCGAGAGGCTCGCCGAGGTCGCCCGCCGGGTCTACCGGTCGTACGGCTTCGCGCCGATCGACACGCCCGCTCTGGAGTACCTGGAGGTGCTCACCGGCAAGGGCTCGGACGAGACCGACAAGCAGCTGTTCCACTTCGTCGACCAAGGGGGCCGCGCGGTCGGCATGCGCTTCGACCTCACCGTGCCGCTCGCCCGCTTCGCGGCGCAGTACGCCCAGCATCTCGGCCTGCCGTTTAAGCGCTACCACATCGCCTCGGTGTGGCGCGGCGAGAAACCCCAGGTCGGCCGCTACCGCGAGTTCATGCAGTGCGACTTCGACACGGTGGGCACGACGGCCGTGGCGGCCGACATCGAGACCGTGCTCGTCACGCACGACCTGCTCACAGCGATCGGCGCCGAGTTCGGCCTCGGCGCGTTCACCATTCGGCTGAACCACCGCGGCGTGCTGAACGGCCTGCTGGAGAGCTGCGGCTTGGCCAAGAAGTCGGCCGCCGTGCTGCGGGCGCTCGACAAGCTCGCCAAGGTGGGCGAGGAGAAGGTTCGCGCCGAGCTCGCCGAGACGGCCGGCGCCAACGAGCAGCAGGCCGACGCGGTGGTGCGCCTCGCCGCCCTGGAAGGCGACAACGACACGCTGCTCGCCGAGCTCGCCACGCTGGTGGGCGACAGCGAAACCGGCGCGGCGGGCGTCGAGCGGCTGCGTGAGGTGCTGACCGGGCTCGCGGCCGCCGGCGTCGAACCGGCCCGCGTGCGGCTCGACCCGTCGATCGCCCGCGGCCTCGACTACTACACCGGCTTGGTGCTCGAGACGACGCTCGACGACCTGCCGGGCATCGGCAGCGTGGCGAGCGGCGGCCGCTACGACAACCTCGCCGCGATGTTCACCAAGCAAGAGCTGCCCGGCATCGGCGCGTCGCTCGGCCTCGACCGGCTGCTCGCCGCGCTCGAAGAGCTCAAGCTCCTGCCCGAAACGCGCACCCCGGCGCCGGTCTTCATCCCTTACTTCGAAGCCGACCGGCTCGCCGACTACCTAAAACTCGCCGCGAGCGTCCGCGCGGCGGGCTACGGCGCCGAGCTCTACCCCGAACCCAAGAAGCTCGGCAAGCAACTCCAACACGCCGACCGGCGCGGCTACCGCGTGGCGCTGATCGCCGGCGCCGACGAGCTGGACAAGGGCGAGTGCCAGGTGAAGGACCTCGCCACGGGCGAGAGCACAACGGTGGCGATCGGCGCGGTCGCCGACGAGGTCGGCCGCGTCTTGGGGGCCGGTTAGTTTCACCACAGAGAGCACAGAGGACACAGAGAGAAGGAAGCTGGACAGGGTCAACGGGACCACCTGGATCGGAAGTCAGTGGACGCTGCTCTAACCCAGTCGACCCCGTTAATCCTGTCTCATTTTTTGTCCTCGGTGTCCACTCTGCTCTCTGTGGTGAGAATCTGCGTCAGTTGGGGGGCGTCATCTCCTGTCACCCCAGAGCCCTCTTCTCGACGCCACCGCTCCAGCAGCAGGGCTATCATGGGTGTCTCCGATCCCTGACCCCTTATCCCTTCCGCCATGGCCAAGCGGCACAACCATTACGAGGCGGCGTTCGAGGAGTACCTCCGCGAGGAGCGGATCCCGTACGTGGCGGTCGATGAGAAACGCCGCGCGTTGCGCAGCGGGGGGTCGCTCAAGAGTCTCGATTTTATTGTCTCGCCCGAGACGCCCCCTGCCTATGAATACAGCCCGATGGGGGGTGGCGAGCGCTGGCTGGTCGACGTGAAGGGGCGCCGGTTCCCGTCGGGGCTCAGCTCGCCGCAGTACTGGCGCAACTGGTCGACACGCGACGAGCTCGACTCGCTCGCGCACTGGGCCGAGCGGTTCGGGCCGGGGTTCACCGCCATGCTGGTGTTCGCCTTCCACCTGACGGCCGACCGCAGCCCCGTGGCGCCCGAGAAAATCTTCTACTGGCGCGGCGAGGCGTACGCCTTCGTCGGCGTGCGGCTGAGCGACTACCGCCGGGCCGCCCGCCCGCTGTCGGCCCGCTGGCGGACCGTCACGACCGGCGTCAAGCAGTTCCGCCGCATCGCCCGCCCGGTTGACGAGCTCTTCGCCGAGCCCGCCCCGATGGGCGCACACTCCTGACCCTGCGGGTTACGGACCACGCGTGGCGGTCGCTTGGCGGCGGGCCCGGGGCCGATTACGCTGGAGTCAGACGCCCTCGGCGGGCGATTCACTCCCTCGACGCGCCGGTTGCCCAGCATGCCCCTCCCGATCTTCGCCCACGCCCTGGCGTCCCTCTCCACGCTGGTGCTGCCGCTCGCCCAAGAAGCGACCACGAGCGGTCGCCCTTACACGATCTCCTGGGCGGTGATCTTGCTCGGCGTGGTGCTCGGCCTGGTCTGCACGTTCCGCATGCCGAAACGCGAGACCGAGGTCAAGAAGATCCGCGGCGGCAAGAGCTGAGGCGACGCGCAAGCCCCCTTAGAGCGGTATTCGAATTGGTGTGGACGAGCGGGGAAGCGATTGGCGGCGTGCGAGGAAGCCGAAGCAGGCAATGCGGTGCATTGTCGATGCAGGCTGACGAGGCCATGACGCCGATCGCGAGCCGAGCGTCTACACCTATGAGCAAACCGCTCTAGCTCCAGCAATAACGCCGCACAGGTTGGCGCCGCTCCGGTTCACGCGGCGCGGGCGGCGTCCTTGGTCGCGGCGAACTCCTGCACCGCGTCGATGACCGACGCCTGCTCTTCGGCCGCCAGCTCCGGGAAGACCGGCAGCGAGAGCACCTCTTCGGCCGCCCGCTCCGATTCGGGCAGGTCGCCCGGCTTGTAGCCCAGCTCCGCGAAGCAGGCTTGCAGGTGCAGCGGGATCGGGTAGTAGATGGCCGAGCCGATCTGCTTCGAGGCGAGCTCCTTCTGCAGCTCGTCGCGACGGCCGCCGTGGACCCGCACGGTGTACTGGTTCCAAACGCTGTCGCAGCCCTCGGCCACGACCGGCGTGGTGATCGTGTCGCCGAGCCCGGCGAACGCCTCGGCGTAGCGGGCGGCGTGCCGCGAGCGGGCCGACGCGTAATCGCCGAGCCGCTCGAGCTTCACGCCCAACGCGGCCGCCTGGATCGTGTCCAACCGGCTGTTGAGACCCACCAGGTGGTGGTGGTAGCGCGGCGCTTGGCCGTGGTCGCAGAGCACCCGCATCCGCTCGGCCAGCTCGCCGTCGTCGGTCGTGATCATGCCGCCGTCGCCCATGCCGCCGAGGTTCTTGGTCGGGTAAAAGCTGATGCAGCCCACCCGGCCGATCGCGCCGACCGGCCGGCCTTGGTAAGCGGCGCCGATCGCCTGGGCGGCGTCCTCCACCAGGTCGAGGCCGTGCTCCGTGGCGATCGCGGCGAGCGCGGTCATGTCGGCCGACTGGCCGAACAGGTGGACCGGCATGATCGCCTTGGTGGCGGGCGTGATGCGCCGCTCGACGTCGGCCGGGTCGATGTTGAACGTGTCGGGCAAGATATCGGCGAAGACCGGCGTCGCGCCCAATCGCGACACGCAGCCCGCCGTGGCAAAGAAAGTAAAACTCGGCAGGATCACCTCGTCGCCCGGGCCGACGCCCAGGGCCATCAGGGCCACCAAGATCGCGTCGCTGCCCGACGCGCAGCCCACGGCGTGCTCGGCGTCGCAGCACTCGGCCACAGCCTTCTCGAGCCGTCCGCAGGCCGGGCCCTTGAGGAACGCGCCGGTGTCGACCACCTCGGTGATGGCGGCGAGGATCTCGTCGCGGAGCGGGGCGTTCTGGCGGTTGATGTCGAGCAGAGGGGCGGGCATGGGAGCGGTTCCTGTCGTGCGCCTGGCTTGAAGGGTGCGGGGCCGCGACGGCCCCTGGCGCTGCGGAGATTAGAAAGCCCCGCCCGGCGGGTCAACGCCGTCTCATGACCTACGACACGGGAGACAGCGTCCGTCGTTTTGTGGGAGGCGTCTGAGACGCCGATAATGTGCTGCTAGCACTAAGCGGCTGGCGTGCCGCAATCGGCGTCGGAGACGCCTCCCACAGTTCTCGACGCCATCCTAGCCTCCAACCCGGCCTCCCACCCGGCCCCAGCCCGGCCCCAGCCCGGCAGCCTCCGGCGCCTCAAGGCGCACAAAAAAACGCCGTGCCGCCCGGGGGGGCGACACGGCGTTGTTGCAATCAATACTTCGTCAAAGCTCAGCCGAGCTTGCTGCGAACGCCAACCATCGAGGCGAAGGCGCCGGCCAGCAGCGTCAGCACCACCGACGACGGCTCGGGAACGAGCGTGCCCTCGAACAGGACGTTGTCGATGCGGTTGTTGCCGGTGTCCGACGTGGCGCCGTCGTACGTGACCGAGAAGTAGACCGACGGCAGGCCTTCGATCGCGTCGATCGCCGACAGGTCGTAGTTCACGGTGTCCCAGCTGCTGGTCAGACCACCGGTGTCGGTGTCGATCGAAACATATGTGAGGCCATCGAGCGAGTAGGCGAACTCGCGGCTCGAGAACCCGGTGCCGGTGCCGCGCTGGGCCCACGAAACCAGGATGTCGCTGTAGAGGGTCGTGTCGATCTCGAACACGATGCTCGCGCCGTTGTTGGCGAAACCGCCGTTGCCGTCGCCGGCGCCACCTTGGAACGAGAACGAACCGCCGCTGCCGTAGCCGGCCAGGGCGTTGTCCGAGGTGCCGGCAAAGCTCTGGACGTAATCGTAAACGCCGGCGGTCTCCGAGGCGTCGAAGTCGGCCAGCGTCCAAGCGCCAGCGCCTTCGTCGGCGGCCATCGGGAAGTCGGTGGTCTCGAAACCAAAGCCGCCACCCGGCAAGCCGTTGTCATTTTGAGCCCAGTAGGCAATCGTCTCGGCGCCAGCCGGAGCGGCGACAACGAGGCAGGCGGCCGACAGGAGGCCAATCCAGAGGTTCTTCATTAGTTCAGACCTTTCCGACGCCCTCTTTCAGGACGCCGACATACAAGGAGGGAAAAATAGGAGGGCAAATTCTAGGTGCATGTGCGCCGCCAAGGCGGCCGCGCACGATTAGCATGCTAACCCTTCCGACCGGCACGACAAGCTTTTTCACGGTTTTTTAACATAAAAACGGGCCTCCACACGCGGCCCACCGCTTCCCACCACCCCAGGCGCCTAAGCCCTGGGCGCCCCTGGCTTTTAAGGGCGCAGAGACCCGGCGCCGCGCCAGATAGCCAGAAACCAAGGCTCTCGCCCCCTCCCGCAGACGAATCGCCTGTCAGGCGCACGAAAAACCGGGCGTGGAGGATAGTCCCCCCACGCCCGGTTGGATTGGTCAAAAACTGCCGGCGGGCGTCGACGCCCTAAGCTTCATGCGACCGGCAGCGTATTGGAGCTGTCAGCGATCAGCTTCTTAGTGGCTGACTGCTGATCGCTGAGAGCTTTTCGCTAACTGCACCCCATCGAGTTCCCACAGTTGTGGCACAGGTAGCAGTTGCCGTTTCTTACCGTGATCGAGCCGCAGTTGTCGCAACTGGGGGCGTCGACCTGGAAGTTGGCGAACTGCTCGTTGCGTCCGGCCGGCTCGGCCGACATGACCGCCCCGGCACGCTCGAGGAGCTTGGTGCTGAGTTCGTCGATCACCGCCGCCGAGGCGGACGATTGGGGCTTGGCCGAGGCCGTGTGGCCGTTGGTCCCCTTCGACGAATGGCCGTTGGTCTTGGCCGAGGGCTGCGAGACGGAGGGCTTCGCGGCAGTGGCTTCTTGCCCAGCGCTCTGCCCACCGGCCTTCTTGGCGGCGGGCTTGGTCTCGCCGAGCTCGGTCAGCCCCTTGCCGGCGGAGCCGTCGCCCGACGATTTGCCGGTGTCGCCGCCCGCCGGCAGGCCCATCGACGCCTCCTTGTAGCCCGGCAGGAACGTGATGCCCAACCAGCGGAAGATGTAGTCGATCAGGCTCTTGGCGATGCGGATGTCCGGGTTCTTGGTGTGCCCCTGCGGCTCGAACCGCATGTGGCTGAACTTGCGGACGTAATCCGAGAGCGGCACGCCGTACTGCAGGCTCATCGACACCGAGGTGCCGAAGGCGTCCATCAGGCCGCCGATCGTGCTCCCCTCTTTGGCCATCGTGATGAACAGCTCACCCGGCCGGCCGTCGTCGTACAGGCCGACCGTGATGTAGCCCTCGTGGCCCGAGATGCTGAACTTGTGCGTCTTCGAGTCGCGGGTGTCGGGCAGCCGCTCGCGGCGCGGCTTGGCGAGCGTGGTCTCTTCCTCCTTGCCCTTGCCTTCCTGCTTCTTGGTGTTGAGCGGCTGGCTGTCCTTCGAGCCGTCGCGGTAAATCGCCAGCGCCTTGAGCCCCAGCTTCCAACCGTCGTAGTACGCCTGGGCGATCTCGTCGGTGGTCGTGTCGCGCGGCATGTTGACCGTCTTGCTGATGGCGCCCGACAAGAACGGCTGCGCGGCGGCCATCATCGTGATGTGCGCCCGCCACGGGATGCTGCGCGTGCCGCCGGCCGGCGTGAACGCACAGTCGAACACCGGCAGGTGCTCGGCCCTCAGGTCGGCGGCGCCCTCGATCGTGTCTTCCTCCTCGATGTAAGCGAGGATCGACTCGACCTCCGGCTGGTCGTAGCCGAGTTTCTTCAGCGCGGCCGGCACGGTCTGGTTGATGATCTTCAGCATGCCGCCGCCGGCCAGCTGCTTGTACTTGACCAACGCGATGTCCGGCTCGATGCCCGTGGTGTCGCAGTCCATCATGAAGCTGATCGTGCCGGTGGGCGCGAGCACCGTCGCCTGGGCGTTGCGGAAGCCGTGGGCGGCGCCCGCCTCGATGACCCGGTCCCAGGTGGCCCGGGCCGCGGTGCGCAGCTCCTCCGGGCACTCGGGCGCGATCTCCTCGGCCGCGTCGCGGTGCATCTGCATCACGCGGAGCATCGGCTCGCGGTTCTCCTCGTAGCGGTCGAACGCGCCGACGGCCTCCGAGAGCTCGGCGCTGGTCAGGTTCGCCGCCCCGTGCAGCAGGGCCGTGATGGCGCCGCACACGCCGCGTCCCTCTTCCGAGTCGTACGGCAGGCCGCTCGACATCAGCAGGCTGCCGAGGTTCGAGTAGCCCAAGCCGAGCGGGCGGAACAGGTGGCTGTTCCGAGCGATGTCCGCGGTGGGGTAGCTGGCGTGGTCGACCAGGATCTCCTGGGCGATGAAGAAGACGCGGCAGGCGGCCTGGAAACGCTCGTGGTCGAACAGCTCGTCGCCCGCCGCGTCCGCCGGCCGGCGGAACTTCATCAGGTTGATGCTCGACAGGTTGCACGCCGTGTCGTCGAGGAACATGTACTCGCTGCACGGGTTGCTCGCGTTGATCCGGCCGCTCACCGGGCAGGTGTGCCAGCGGTTGATCGTCGTGTCGTACTGCACGCCCGGGTCGCCGCAGTGCCAAGCGCAGTCGGCCATCCGGTCCATCACCTCGCGGGCCTTGTACGTGGGGCCCTCCACGGTGTTGTCGGTGACCCAGCGGGTCTTCCACTCGGCGTCCTTCTCGTAGGCCGTCATGAAGTCGTCCGTCACACGAACACTGAGGTTCGCGTTCTGGAACATCACGCTGCTGTACGCCTCGCCGTTGAAGTTGGCCTCGTACTTGCCGCTGGCGATCAGCGTTTGGGCCTTCTGCTCCTCACGCCACTTGCACTCGATAAAGTCCATCACGTCTGGGTGCCAGACCTTGATCGACTGCATCTTGGCGGCCCGGCGGGTCTTGCCGCCCGATTTCACGACCGCCGCGATCTGGTCGTACACCCGCATGAACGAGAGCGGGCCGCTGGGAGTGCCGCCGCCCGAGAGCTTCTCGCGCTTCGAGCGGAGTGTCGACATGTCCGAGCCGGTGCCCGAGCCGAATTTGAACAGCATCGCCTCGCTCGTCGCCAGGCGCATGATGTCCTCCATGTTGTCGCCCACCGACTGGATGAAGCACGCCGAGCCCTGGGGGTACTCGTACGGGTTCTCCGGCTGGCGGACGTCTTGCGCCTGCGGGTCCCAGCGCCAGTTGCACTTGTCGCCCACCACGCCGTACTGGTGGTACAGGCCAACGTTGAACCACACCGGCGAGTTGAACGCCCCGTGCTGGTGCAGGCAGAGCCACGACAGGTCGCGGTAGAACCGCTCGCCGTCGGCCGCCGACGCGAAGTAGCCGTCTTCCAGGCCCCAGTCGGTGATCGTGCGGCTCACGCGGTGCACGAGCTGACGCACGCTGTACTCACGCTCGGGCGTGCCGACTTCGCCGTAGAAGTACTTGCTGCAGATGACGTTCGTGGCCAGCTGGCTCCAGAACGTGGGGACTTCGCAGTTGGTCTGCTCGAAGAGGACCTCGCCCCCCTCGCCCTTGATCTGCGAGGTGCGGATCTCCCAGTTCACCGTGTCGAACGGGTCGGCGACCTCGCTCTCGGGCGGGCAGAAGGTAGCGTCGACCTTCAATCGGCCGTGAAACGTCTTCTTGCTGGCGGAAGGAGAGGTGGGGGATGAAGACGTAAAGGCGGCAGCGTCAGCTGTGGCCATGGCTATGCTCCTGCATGGACTGAGATGGGGCATCCTTTCCTATAGCCGATGAACATACGTCCATCAACCTCGCAGCCTTTGCTCTCGGCTTTCCCGGCCAAGCGACTGCACTATATGTGGGTCCTGCCGAACCCGAACCCCGTTGAAAGGGATCATCTCGCACGACTCAACACCATATGTTGTGGCCGATGCCCTTTTGGACACAACATTTGGTTACCGAAGCGACGAATCTTACTCATCCGCCTAAGCCCGTCAACGGAATTTCTGGTATTCCCTAAGTCGCTATCACACAACAGGTTGTGTCCTTGTGTGTAGAGCGAGCGAAGCTAGCATGAAGGCTTTGTGAGCGATCTAAGTCCTTTCTAAAAGGTCACTTACGGAGGATAACGACTCCTCGAATCGTGATGATGGCCCCCGCGTATCTTTTTCAAAGCCGGCCCTGAGGGCTGGTGAGGATGCGTCGACCTGGACGTCTGGGCAACCGCCACCTGACGCGATGCCCCCTGCCAGGGGGTGGATTAGCTTGTGGCTGGTACGCTCCAGCCTGCGGGTGGGCACATGGCCCGGGGCAAAACCCATGACAGAAAATCGGGCCGTATTACAGGACACTGTGCGCCGCGTCCGGGGTTTCCCATGATAAGGGGCTGTCGCACCGCTTGCCGTGTCGCCTCTCTTCGTCCCTTCATCAAGCCGCCTTCCAGGAAACACCGTGATGGCCCGTTTCGCCTCGCTCTTCGCCGCTCTGCTGCTCGCCCTGCTGTTGAGCGTCGCCTCGACCCAAGCCAGCGACTGGGCCCGCTTCCGTGGCCCCAACGGCTCGGGCGTGAGTCCCGACCCGGCCCCGCCCGCCGAGTGGAGCGACGAGAAGAATCTAGCTTGGCGCGTCGAGCTGCCCGGCCCGGGCTCTTCCTGCCCGATCGTCGTGGGCGACAAGGTATTGGTCACCTGCTGGATCGGCTACGGACTCGACCGCGACGAGCCGGGCGACCAGGCGAACCTCAAGCGCGAGCTCGTCTGCCTCAGCCGTGCCACGGGCGACAAGCTCTGGTCCGCCACAGAGCCCGCCAAGCTGCCCGAAGACGAATACAGCGGCATGTTCACCCAGCACGGCTACGCCTCGCACACGCCCACGAGCGACGGCGAGCGGGTCTATGTTTACTACGGCAAGTCGGGCGCCCTCGCCTACGACATGGACGGCAAGGAGCTCTGGCGCCGAGACTGCGGCGACGGCTCAGGCCGCAACGACTGGGGCTCGGCCGCCAGCCCGATCCTCTACAACAACCTGCTGATCTGCTCCGCTACGGCAGAGAGCAACGCCCTGATCGCCCTCGACAAGACGACCGGCGCCGTGGTGTGGCGCTACGCCGAGGAGGGCTGGGACGGTGTCTGGAGCACCCCCATCCTGGTCGAAACCCACGGCCGCACCGAGCTGGTGCTCTCCGTGCCCGGCAAGGTGCTCGCCCTCGCCCCCGAGACCGGCGAGGTGCTGTGGAACTGCCCGGCGGGTGAAGGAGACTCGGTCTCGTCGAGCGCCATCACCGCCGACGGCGTGATCTACACCATCACCGGCCGCGACGGCGCCATGGCCGTTCGGGCGGGAGGCTCGGGCGAAGTCGAAGAGTCGCAAGTCGAGTGGCGCGAGAACCTCCGTGGCGGCATCGGCACGGCGCTCGTTCACGACGGCCTGATCTACTGGTCGTCGCGCGGCATGATGAACTGCGTTGACGCCGCCACCGGCGAAGAGGTCTACCAGGAACGCCTGGTGGTCGACGAGGCCCCGCAGGCCGACGCTCCTGCCGAGGCGGCCGAGGGCGAGGCGGGAGAGTCCGGCGACGCCCCGCGGCGCCGTGGCCGGCGTGGTGGTCGCGGCGGCAGCCGTGGCTACGCCTCGCCCGTCGTGGCCGGCGACTACCTCTACAACACCGGCCGCGACGGCACGTTCCACGTCGTGCGGCTCGGCCGTGAGTACGACCTAGCGGCGGTCAACAAGCTAGCCGACGGCGGCGACTTCAGCGCCACCCCGGCGCTGAGCGACGGCATGATGCTGGTCCGCTCGAGCAAGTACCTCTACTGCATCAAGGCCGAGGGCGACGCGGTGGCGAAGAACTTCCCGCTCAACGCGGTCGACGGCCCCACAGCCTCGCAGCGGTGACGCGCGATTATCCCCCTCCCCCTGCGGGGGATGGAGAAAAGCAAAAAGAGCCGCCGGCGCCCGAGGGGCGCCGGCGGCTCTTTGAGTTGTGTCTGTCTGTTCGACCGCCGCGCTAGGCGGTGATCTTGCCGATCTTCACCTTCGTGAACATCTTGCGGTGGCCGGTCTTGCGGCGGCTGTTCTTGCGGCGGCGGAGCTTCTGGACGACGATCTTCGGGCCCTGGGTGGTGCCGATGACCTCGGCCGCCACACTGGCGCCGTCGACGAGCGGGGCGCCGAACTTCAGGTCGCCGCCGGCGCCAACGGCCAGCACGCTGCCGAGTTCGAGCTTGTCGCCCGGCTTGGCTTCGCGGTAATCGAGGGCGAGTTCCTGGCCCTCTTCGACTTTGTACTGGCGTCCGCCGTCTTTGATGATCGCGTACACGGTCTTGTTTTCCTGCTACGTACTTGGGGGCCAGCTTCGGCCTAAGTGCCCCGGCCGGCGGTGCTTATGAGCACGCTGCGGGCACGGCGGGCGTGGGTGTCTGGTCGGAAGCCCCGCAGTTTACCGCCCCGCGGCCCGTGAGTCGAGGGGCGCCGGAAAGTGGCTAAAAACAGCCGAAAAACCCCCCCTCGCCGCTGGGCCTGCAGAAAAGCTTCGCCGCCAAACCAAAGGACTTACGACGATCCGGCCCCCGCCGGCCTGCGGGAAACCAGGGTATTCCCTCCCAACCGGCCGCCAGACCGCAAAAACGCCCCCCTGCGGCGCCCAATTATCTTTGTAACGAGCGATTCACCTTAATTTCGACAATCGCTTTTGGGCCGCGCGCAGCAGCGATTCTTGGCCACTGGCGATTTTGTTCCAAGTCGTTGCCATCAGGTCGATTAGCGGAGCGCAGCGGGGTCCGTCGTAAGCGGATAAGTCACGTAAAAGTATTCTTGGGCCATCATTTGAGGAGGACTCACAGCCGCTCCCCATGGGGTGGCGGGGGCGCACCGCAGAGCGGAAGCCCCCCGTGATTTGGAGACCCGGTTCGGCTGGCTCGGGGGCTTCCCTGGCGGGTGCGCCCCCCGCCACCCCCGATTAGCTGCTACCGTCAAAACGTGATCGGCTTGTGCAGCGTGTTTACGATAACGACATGCCTCGCAAGTCGATCAACACTCCGGGTCACGCACATGAGCTGACCTTCAGTTGCTACCACGGCTACGCTTTTCTACAGGCGAACCGGGTACGTCTCTGGTTCGCCGACTCGATCCGCAATGCTTGCGCTGAGTTGGACTACAGGCTGTGGGCCTATGTCTTCATGCCGAATCACGCTCATCTAATCGTCCGGCCTGATGGACACGAGTATCGCGTCGACGAGTTTCTCAAGGCGGTTAAGCAGCCCGTGTCTCGCAAGGCGCTCGCCTATCTCACCGAGAATAACCCCGCCTGGGTTGCCCGACTGTCCGGAAAGAGAGGAAGCCGCTCGGAACGCCACTTCTGGCAACGCGGCGGCGGCTACGATCGGAATGTGGTGGAGCCATCAACACTGGAAAGTATGATCGAGTACATACACCTCAATCCGGTCCGGAAGGGCCTGGTCGAGAGAGCTGCCGACTGGGAGTGGTCCAGCGCGGGTTGGTTTGAGGGTGGCGCCCTGAATAGCTTGCCTCCTGACCCAATCCCACCGGAATGGATAACCAACGGCTGATAACAACCTTTCGGAATGGCTAGCGTATCAATGAGGGGTGGCGGGGGCGCACCGCGAAGCGGAATCCCCCGTGATGTGGAGACTCGGTTTGGCTAGCTCGGGGGCTTCCCTGACGGGTGCGCCCCCGCCACCCCATCGTTCTTCATGGCTCAAAAAACGAAAAAGCCTCAGCTGCTTCCCATGGGGTGGCGGGGGCGCACCGCGAAGCGGAATCCCCCGTGATGTGGAGACTCGGTTTGGCTAGCCCGGGGGCTTCCCTGGCGGGTGCGCCCCCGCCACCCCATCGTTCTTCATGGCTCAAAAAACGAAAAAGCCTCAGCTGCTTCCCATGGGGTGGCGGGGGCGCACCGCGGAGCGGAAGCCCCCGTGAAGCGGAGACTCGGTTTGGCTAGCTCGGGGGCTTCCCTGACGGGTGCGCCCCCGCCACCCCCTTGGTTGTTCGGTTTGATATCAACTCACGGCTTGAGCACCACCTTGATGCAGCCGTCCTTGCGTTGCTCGAAGGTCTTGTACATCTCGGGGGCCTCTTCGAGCGTGGCGTGGTGGGTGATCACGAACGAGGGGTCGAAGCCGTCGTCGACGATCTTGTTCATCAGCGGCTCGAGGTAATGCTGCATGTGCGTCTGCCCGCCGCGGAGCGTGAGCGCCTTGTTCATCAGGCTGTGCATCGGCATGTCGTTGAGCGTGTTCGTGTAGACGCCGGGCACCGACACGGTTCCCCCCTTGCGGCAGCACTTGATCGCCTCGCTCAGCGCGTAGGGGTGGTTGGCCGGCAGGTGGACCGCTTCGCGGGCGTCGTCGAGCGCTTCCTTCAGGTCGCCGGCGGCGTGCGACTCGGCGCCGACCGCCTCGATGCAGCGATCGGGGCCGCGGCCGTCGGTCCGTTGCATCAGCTCCTCGTACACGTCCTGCTCTTCGAAGTTGATCGTCTCGGCGCGGCCATGCTTCTCGGCCAGGGCGAGCCGCTCCGGCACGCGGTCGATCGCGATCACGCGGCCTGCGCCCAGCATCCACGCGCTCTGGATGGCGAATTGGGCGACCGGGCCACAGCCCCACACCGCGACGGTGTCGCCCGCTTCGATGTCGCAATTCTCGGCCGCCATGTAGCCGGTGGGGAAGATGTCTGACAGGAAAACGACTTGGTCGTCCTTCAGGCCGGCGGGGACCTTGATCGGACCGACGTCGGCGTACGGCACGCGCAGGTACTCGGCCTGCCCACCGGGAAAACCGCCCAGCAGGTGGGAGTAGCCGAACAGGCCGGCCGGGGAGTGCCCCATCATCTCGGCCGCCTTCTCCGCGTTGGGGTTCGACTCGTCGCAGAGCGAGAAGAGCTGACGGTCGCAGAAGAAGCAGGAGCCGCACGAGATCGTGAACGGAACGACCACCCGATCGCCCTTGGCGAATTTGGTGATCGCGGCGCCCACCTCGACGACTTCGCCCATCGGCTCGTGGCCGATAATGTCGCCCGCCTGCATGCCCCCCATGTAGCCGTTGTAGAGGTGCAGGTCGCTGCCACAGATGCCTGTGGACGTGATCTTGACGATGATGTCGCGGGGGTCTTGGATCTGAGGGTCCTCAACCGTGTCGACCCGAACATCGTGTCGGCCGTGCCAGCAGAGCGCGCGCATGAGAATCTTTTTCGGTCAGCAAGGAAAAATTGTAATAGAGGAAGCCGTCGAATCAGCTTCCGTTCGGAGACGCCCCGCCATCGCCTAAACGATCGGTACGACGCGCTCACGAGCGGAGGGAAGAAAGATGAAACGGTGGAGGAAAAACCGCGACTGAGTTCGCGGCCTCCCCCGTCGCGGATCACCAAGGCTTGAGCTTCCAGCCGAGCACGAAGCCGACGCCAAAGCACCACAGCGCAGCCACGTCGGGCTTCGCACGGGCGTAGTCTTTCAGGTAGGTCACCATGTCGGGCGGCGTTTCGGGGCTCGGCTGGCTGTAGCGCGACGCGACGCCAGCGCTCTGCGATTGGCCAGAAGATTTCGATTGGCTCGAGGGCCGGCTCGTTTCAGGATAGGTGGTCGTCTCGGACATCGGACGATTCCTTTGCTATGAGTTAGGAGTGGGGGATCAGAGGTCAGGGTCGGTGGGTTCTTGTCAGTTATCTTCTATCGCGGGGCCTCACCTCGACTCGCGCCGATGCTAGTGAGGTTCTTCTCCAGGTCGTCAAGCGAGCGCGAAGCTGCCCGCAAGCCGGTATGCAACTTTCGGTAGCCGGCGTAGGCGAGGGCTAGGCCAACGAGCGCGCCGCTAGCGGCCGCAATGGCGTGGGCCGCCATGGGGCTCAGGCCAAAGGCCGCGATCAGCCACTGCGCCTCGGCGAAGAGCGCGACAGGAAACGCGCCCAGCACGAAGGCCAGCCCGATGGCGCCGAAGGCGGCTCCTTGGCCGAGCTTGCGAGCGCCACGCTTCAGGTCAAGTTTGAGCAGCCGCCACTGCAATAGGGCGAGCTCGCCGAACGAGGCGCCGGCGCGTTTGAACGTCGACGCCGTCGAAGGGCCGCCGTTGCGGGCGGCGCCCGCGGCGCGGCGCTGTTCGGGTTCTGTTGGGTGAGGTGCAATCATCTTTTCAATACCCACCCGATGGCGAGACCCGCGGCGAGGGCCGTCGCTAACGCGGCGGCTGGTCGCTCGGCGATCGTGCGTCGTACGTACGAGGCGGCGAGTTCGAAATCGAACTCGGAGTCGTCGTTCGGCGGGCGATCGAGTTCGCTCATCGCGATGGGCGCAGGGGGTTGAGTGATCATGGTGGTTTCAACGTGACATTGGCGGTGGCGTGTAGGGGGCGTTAAAAACGCCTGCCGTGCTGCGGCGTTTGCGCGAAGCCCGCATCCGCGGCGCCGGGGCCACCGCTAGCCGAGCTATCGTCGCCGGCTTGCTTGGCCGCGTAGCGTTCGGTGACGTGCCCCACGACATGGCCGACCGCCGCTCGCAAGGCGACGGCGCCCGCCGCGGCGATGGCGCTCTTCACCGCGGACGACTTGCCGCTGTCGCTGTCGCTTGTCGAGCCGCCACTCGAGGTTGTCGCGGCATTCTCGACCGTGATCTTGCCCTTCTTGTGGAGCTTGTCAAACTGGCTGTCGGTCAGCTCGACGCGCGGCGTGGGGCGACGCTTGGGCATCAGGAAGTATCCCAAGGCCGCGGCGGCCCCCACCGTGACGAGCGGGTAACGCTCGACGTAAGTACGCCAGTCGAACGCGTCCGATACCTGCTCGCGCACAACGACCACGTCGTCGTGCAGCTGGCGGCGGACGTCCTGCATCCGCAGGCGGATCGCCTCGGCCTCAGCGTCGCTAGGAGACGCGTCGCCGGCCGCCCCGGGGGGCGACGCCGGTGGCGCATGCTCAGAGCTTTGCCGCCCGGGCCCGCCCGTCGTAGGGTCGCCCTTCGCGGGGCCTCCCTGCTTAGGCAACGGGCCACTGGTCGGCGTGCTGGGCCGGGCCATGGAGCGCGCGGCTTGCTTTTGTCGGAGGTATTCGAACACCGGTCTTCGGGGGTCAGGCATCGGTTGGGTTTTCCTCGTAGAGAGGCCGTTGCGGCTGCGGGACTCAGCTCTTCACGACGCCTTGCAGCGAGCGGAATCCGTTGCTGATCGCGTCTTCGATCGAGCCGCGCAGCGAGCCGGCCATCGACGATGCTTGATCGCCGTAGCCGTGCAAGCGGTCGCCGTAGGCGGAGAACCGACTCTTCGGCTGCGACGGCCCGGCGATCAGCGTGCTGAGCGCGACGCCGACCAGCATGCCGGCCGCCGCGCTGACGATGACGGCCGCGTCCGGGTGATCCTGAACACAGTTGCTGGCCTTGGCCGCGACGGTGTCGCACGCCTCGGTGGCCGCGCACGGTTGGTTTTGGTTGTCCATTGTTTTCTCGTGGGTTGGAGTGACGCGTGTGCGAGAGGTCCAAGCACGCCCCGTGATACGCGGGGGCGGACTTTCGGCCGCTTGCTCAGCGCGAGCGGGTCATCAGGCCAACGACCACACCGGCGATGATGCCGGCGCCAAAGGCGACGGCGATCGACTCGGTCGGACGGCGGCGCACCAGCTCTTCGGCCTCGTGGTGGCCCGCGGCGACCTGCTGGCGGACGTGGTCGACCGTGTCGCCAGCGGCGGCGGCGGCGTTCTGGGCGTATTCCTGCGTGGCCGCGACTGCTTGCTCGTAATAGGGGCGGCAGTCGTCGCAGGTCTGGTTGAACCAGCTCTCAACCTCGGCGTAAGCCTCGCCGGTCTTGCGCTGGATCAAGCCGATGAATTCGTCGGCCTGGCCCTCGAATTGGCTGAGCTCGTCGTCGTTGAGCTGGCCCCACTTCTGCTTGGCCTTGCCCTTGAGTTCGTTCCAGCCGCCATCGATTTGTTGTTCGGTGATCATCGTGAGACTCCGTTTGGTGGAGGTGTAGTGAACAGATTTGTGTGTGGGTGACGCTTGGGTGACGGAAGCAGGGGGGACCAAAGCAAACGCCGCGCCACGATCGGCAACGCCTTGCATCACGCCTCTATCGCCCGAGAAATCGGCGCCGCCCCCGTGGACCGCCCACGGCAACTGAGCAGCGCAAGCCCAGACTGGTCGCCGAGTGACCGCCCCAGCGGAGCGGGCCGCATCAGGCGCCCCGCTGCTGGACGCCAGCAACGGGCAACCAACGACCGGTCCGGCTGGCGGCACGCCAATTGCCTGAGAAGCGAGGGCAATAAGCGATCCCCTTCGAACCTTAAGAGCGTGTCGGTCAACGACGCGCGTCGCCACGATGACCGTCGAAATCAGCGAATCCCAACCCGCGCCCGTTCCCGCACCCGTTGCCGCGGCCAATCACAAGCGTCGTGACCCGGTGAAAAACCACGAAGCGGCAAGAGACAAGCCGGCTGGCAAGCAAGACCCCCAACAGAACGAAGAGGACGCAGAGAACGAGGCGCGGATGAGGAAGTGGCGCACCACGTCGCTAGTGCTGCTAGCGGGGCTGGCGTTCTTCTACACGCTCTACTTCGCCAAGGCGGTGCTCATGCCGATCACCCTGGCGGTGATGCTGAGTTTCGTGCTCAAGCCGGTGGTCGGCGGTTTGCGGAGGATCGGCTTGCCCAACGCGGCGTCGGCCACGCTGATCTTCGTGGTCTCGGTCGCGGTGCTCGGCGCCGGGGCGACCTACCTCGCCGAACCGGCCAAGGCGTGGATCTCCCAAGCGCCTCGCGACCTGGCCAAGATCGGCCGCGACATGAGCGGCTACTTCGAGCCGCTCGAACGCATCGAGAAGGCCCGCGACGAGGTGGCCGAGATGACCAAGACGCCCGGCGCCGCGAGCCCGATCGCGGTGCGCGTCGAGCAGCCGCCGCTCACCAGCCAGCTGATGAGCAGCACCGGCGGGGTGCTCGCCAGCGGGGTGATCTGCCTGTCGCTGCTGTTCTTCTTGCTCTCGGCGGGCGACCGTTTCCTGGAGAAGACCGTCGAGCTGGCCCCCACGCGCCGGGCGAAGCGCGAGGTTGTGGAGGTGCTGCGTGAAATCGAGCACCGCATCTCGCTCTACCTCGGCGCGATCACGCTGATCAACGCCGGTCTGGGCGCTGTGATCGGCCTGGGGCTGTGGCTGATCGGCATGCCGAACCCCGTGCTGTGGGGCGTGATGGCGATGCTGCTCAACTACATCCCGTTCGTCGGGCTCGTGGCGGGCACGCTGACCGTTTGGGTCGCCGCGATGGCGTCGCTCGGCAGCCCCGGCCAAGCGCTGCTCGCGCCGCTCATCTACCTGGGCGCCAACGGCGTCGAGGCGAACCTGATCACCCCTTACACGCTCGGCAAGTCGAACGGCCTGAACCCGGTTGTCATCTTGCTCGCCGTGTTCCTGTCGGGTTGGGTGTGGGGCGTGGTGGGGATCTTCCTCGCCGTGCCGCTGCTCATCGCCGCCAAGATACTCTGCGAGAGCGTCGATTCGCTCAACCCGATCGCGGTCTACCTGTCGCCCTGAGAGACGGGCCGCCATCTAAGCGAGCCACGCCGCTACGCCAGATCCGCCAGCAGCCGCTCGAGGTCTTCGATGTCGGCCGGTTTGACGAGGTGGTGGTCGAACCCCGCCTCGGCGCTCTTGCGGCGGTCGTCGGCTTGGCCGTAGCCGGTGAGCGCGACGATCCAGGCCGAGCGCGTTCCGGGCGCCGCCCGCAGCCGGCGAGCGACCTCGTAGCCGTCCATGCCGGGCAGGCCGATGTCGAGGAAGACCAGCTCGGGCCGTTGCTCGGCGGCCGCCTCGAGGGCGGCGGGCCCGTCGGCGGCGGTCTCGATGCGGTGGTCGCCGAGCTTGGCGAGCAACCGGCGGAGCATGTACGCCGCGCTGGCGTTGTCGTCGACCACCAAGATGCGCAGCGGCCGAACCCGCTTCTCCTCCACCGTCCCGGGCGAGGCGGGCGCCGGCGCCTCGGCCCGCGGCAGCCGCACCGTGAACACGCTCCCCCGGCCGACGCCGTCGCTGTGGACCGAGATGCGGCCGCCGTGCAGGTGCACCAGGCGTTCGACCACCGTCAGCCCGATGCCGAGCCCCCCCTGCGAGCGGTCGAGCGACCGCGACGCCTGCGTGAAGAGCTCGAACACGTTGGGCAGCAACTCGCGGTCGATGCCCACGCCGTTGTCGCGGACCGCGACCGTGGCTCGCGACTCGTCGGCCTCGGCCACGAGTTCGATGCGGCCGCCGTTGGGGGTGTACTTCGCCGCGTTGTTGAGCAGGTTCTCGATGACCTGGGCGATCCGCACCGGGTCGGCGTCGAGCCACACGTCGTCGTCGGGCGTGGCGACGACCAGCTCGTGCTCGCGCGTCTCCAGGAGCGGCCGCACCGCCTCGGCCGTGCTGCGCATCAGCGCGCCGAGCTCGACCGGTTCGCGCCGCAACTCGATCTTGCCGCGCATGATGCGCGACACGTCGAGCAGGTCGTCGACCAGCCGCACGAGGTGGCCCACCTGGCCCTGCATCAGCGAAACAAGGTCGCCGGCGCCCTGCCCCTCGAGCGCCATCAGGTCGAGCCCGCTGCGGATCGGCGCCAGCGGGTTGCGCAGCTCGTGGGCGAGCATGGCGAGGAACTCGTCCTTGCGCCGGTCCGCCTCCTTGAGGGCCTCCTCGGCCTGCCGCTGGTCGGTGATGTCCGTGTTCGTGCCGAACCAACGCAAGATGCGGCCCGAGGCGTCGCGGATCGGCAACGCGCGCGACAGGAACCAGCGGTACTCGCCGTCCTTGCCGCGGAGCGGGAAGGTGTCTTCCCACGGCTCGCCGGTGTCCCACGAGTACTGGAGCCGCTCGACGACGCCCTCGATGTAATCGGGGTGGTGCACGTCGCGCCAGCCCCAGCCCTGCATTTCCTCGAGCGTGGTGCCGGTGTAGTCGTACCAGCGCTGGTTGTACCAGAAGATCCAGCCCTGGGCGTCGGCCACCCAGGCGAACTGGGCCATGTTGTCGGCCAGCATGCGGAACCGCTCTTCGCTCTCGCGCAGCGCCTCGGCGAACCTCTTGCGCTCGTCGACGTCGAGGTTCACGCCGATCATCCGCAGCGGCTTGCCGGCGTCGTCGTAGTAGAACGCCGCCTCGCCCGCGAGCCACCGCCGCCGCCCGTCGGGCAGCACCGCGCGGAACTCGTAGGAGCACTCGTCCAGCCCCGCGGCCATGTCGTCTTCGATCTGCTTGGTCACACGTTCGGCGTCTTCCGGCACGACGCGTCGCCGCCAGCCGTCGATATCGCCCTCGAAGTCGCCCTCCTCCAGGCCGTAGAGTTCCTCGAGCTCCGGCGACCAGATGATCTTGCCCACCTCCAGGTCCCAGTCGAACACGCCCGAGCCGCTCGCCCGCAACGCGAGCCGCAGGCGGTGCTCGTTCTCGCGCATCCGCCTCTCGGCGAGCCGGCGATCGGAGATGTCTTCGACCACGGCGATGAAGCGTTGTGGCTTGCCCCGCTCGTCGAGCAGCAGGCTGACCGTCTTGAGGCACAGCACGTCGGAGCCGTCTCTGCGCAAATAGCGCTTCTCCTGCTGGTAAGAGGTCATCTCGCCCGAGAGCAGACGGCGCATGTTGTCGCGCGTGAGCTGGCGGTGGTCGGGGTGCGTGACCTCTTCGATCGACAGCTTGGCGAGCTCCTCGGCCGCGTATCCCAAGGTTTCGGCGAGCCGCTGATTGACCTCCTCGAAGCGGCCCCTCAGGTCGACGATCGCCATGCCGACGGCCGCCTGGTTGAACATCGCACGCAGCTGCTGCTGGCTGCTCTGCAGGGCCAATTCCGACCGCCGCCGCTCGGTCACGTCGACGCACGAGCCGGTGTAGCCGGCGAACGATCCGCTCGTGGCGTACAGCGGGGCGCCGCTCACAAGCACCCAGGCGTACTCGCCGTCGTGACGCCGCAGCCGGCACTCCAGCGAGAACCGCCGCCGGGCGTGGAAAGACGACTCGTACTCGGTGAGCGTGCGCCCGCGGTCGTCCGTGTGGATCAACTCCGTCCAGCGGTCGCCGAGTTGCTCCTCGAGGGGGGCGCCGGTGAACTCCAGCCACGCCCGGTTGAACCACGTGGCCCGCCCGTTCACGCCGCAGATCCACATCATGACCGGCGTGCAGTCGGTCAGCGCCCGGAACCGCTCGTCCGGGTCGACGATGTCGAACGCGACCGAATCGGTTGGCTGGGGGGCGGCGCGCTGCGCCTCGGTTCGATCGTGATGCATGCCGAGCAGGGCTCCGTGCGATTGCCGCCACGGCGTCAACCGTGCGGGGGCCCTACATCATACGCCCACCGCCCCCGAGTCAGAACGCCCCCACGCCTAAAAAACACGCGCCGCCAACTGGCTCAGCACGGATCAACTGGCAGCCGGTCGACCAACACGAACGGGCGCCTCGCCAGTTGCCTGCTGGCGTCGGCGCTGCTTCAGACGCGACTACCGCGTAAGACTCTCACGCCTGTTCTGCAATCAGCTGTAGCCTCTGTCGTATAGCAATGCGTTCCGCACCGACGGCGCTGCCACCTACCGAACAAGAAAACCAAACCGCCGCACGCATCGTGCGAATCGGGGATGCGCAGCATTCACGACGGCGTGAACCGGCGTCGATTAGGCAAAAGACACGCTGCGGCTATGGGTAGTGCGCTCTAAAAACCCCTTGAGCGAGACTGCGGCGGTAGATTGGCTCACCGGCGTTGCCGACGCAAACCCAACCCCCCCAAGCTCACGGAGAACAGGCAGAGGGCCGCGGGCTCCGGCACACTCTGCTGCGACACGGGATGGTAGTTGTCGCGCCAAACCGTGAAGTCGGCCGCGTTGACCCGCCCATCGCCATTGCCGTCGGCCAACGAGTCGCCTTCAACGCCGAATTGGTTCACCCACTCGTCGTAGTCGGCCATGTCGACTTGTCCGTCGCCGTTGTAATCGCCTTCGACAAAGATCGACGCCGCAGTGAGCACTCGGAATTGGGTCAGCAGCGAGCTGTCGACCGCCAGATCGAAAGAGAGTGTCATGAGATCTTCGGAGAACTCGAATACTCCCAAGCCGTTGAGTTCGAGCGAACGGTCGCCTAGCTCGAATTCGCCCGCAACGCCCATGGCGAGTTCGACGCCGTCGAGAGTCGTTTCTTTGTACAGAACTCCCAAGATTTCTGTGTCGAAGCTGACCGATCCGCTCAGCTGCTCGACCCCTCCCGACTCGTCCGTTTCGGAGTCGAAGTGGAACAGGTAGCTCGAGTAAACCGTTCCCGATTCAAGGACCACGGAAGAGGGGTCGGCCGAGTCGCTGGCGATGGCGGATTCTCCCGCCACGGCGGCGATGTCGAGCGTCAGGCTCGAGTCGAGCCGGTCGACCCGCTCGTGGATCACTCGCACGGCGCCGTCCATCTCGAGGTCGCCCGTGGCGACACTCACCGACCGATCGCCGGGGATCAGCGCGTCGCCGCTGGCGGAGACGACACCGAAGCCCGGGTCCGAAAGCAGAGCGGCGTAACTGCTCTGGACCGCCTGCGAGTCGATCGCGTGGTTCAAGTAGCGGAACGAAGCGATCTCGCCGCGGAGCCAACCCTGGGTAAACGGCAGCGGGCCCGATCCGGAATTGCCGCCCACAAGCTCGGGCCGCTCGCCGCCGAGGGTCGCGATCGCGAAACCGGGGTCGTACTGGTCCCAGAGGAGGCTGCCGCGGTCGTCAACCGTGCCGTCCCCCGCCACGCCGTCGGCGCGGCCGATGCTCTTGCCGTTCGCAAACAGCTCGAGGTAGCGGCCCGTGGGGTCGTCGTTGTAGACGGCCGTGAGCTGGACGAAGTCCTCGGTCGGTGAGGCGAAGTCGTCGATGTCTCCGGTGACCGAGAGGCTCTCGCCGAAGTCGGAGAGGACGCGCATCCTCAGCTCGTCGTGGACGCCGTCGCTGTCGTCGTCGCCGAGCGTCAGCGACAGTCCGTGGCTTGTCGTGCCGCTCTCGAACAGCACCTGCTCGCCGTTGAGGTCGTCGACCCGGACCAGCAGCTCGAAGGCGACCGAGCGGTCGAAGTCGGCCTCACCCGTGGGGTAACGCGTGTTGGGGGATCGCTCCCGTTGGTCCGAGACATCGAAGAACCGCCGCCCGAAGCGGCTCTGCCCGTCGAACGAGAACGCCTGCTTGGGCGCCCCCGGCAGGTGGGTCGCGATCGCCTCCGTGGCGGGCGCCGGGCTCTCCTCAATCACCTCCCACGACTCGCGCCAGCGGTGCTTGATGTCCTCCGCCGAGCTCCAGACCCGATCGCGCTGGCCGATTTCGTCTGCCCGCCAGGTGAGGTCGACCGGCTTCTCGACCGCGTAGGGGAGCGAAGCGTCGGTGCTCTCGATCCAGTTGTCGAGCATCTGGCCGAGCTCCGCGGTCTTCTCGGGCATGGCCGCCGCCAGGTCGGTCGACCCGTTGTCTTCGGTCTCGGTGAGCGTGTCGGCGAGGTTGAACAGGTAGTCGCGGTCGGGATTGCCGTTCTCACCGTGGAAGCGGAGCAGCTTGTAGTCGTCCACGCGCACCGCCGACGTGGGGCGGATGCGGTAATTGCCCCCGTTAGCGGCGTTGTGCGGGTTGTGGAAGTAGAGCGCCCCTCCCTCGGCGTGCTGACGCTCCAAGTATTCCATGCCCGCCGGGAGCTCGCCGTCGTTCTCGAATAAGGGCCTCAGGCTGGCGCCCTCGATCTGTTCGCTCAGCGGCGTGGCGTTGCCGACCAGGTCGCTCACGGTCGAGTACAAGTCGGTGGTCGACACAGGCACGCGGCTGACCGTACCCGGCGTGATGCCGGGGCCCCGGATGATCAAGGGGGTGCGGATCCCCCCCTCCAGCAGGTGGGCCTTCGTGCCGCTTAGAGGGTCGTTGTTGGAGTTCACGTCTCGCGCGCCGTTGTCGGAGGCGTAGATCACGTAGGTGTTCTCCGACAGGCCGAGCGTGTCGAGGTGGTCGAGCAGGTCGCCCACGCCGGTGTCGAGCGCCTCGGTGAACGCGGCGTAGCGGTTCTTGTTGTGGACCGTCCCCGGGGGGAGGTTCTCGTACTTCTCGATGACTTCGGGCTGGCCCTCGATCGGGGTGTGCACGGCGAAATGCGAGAGCTGCAAGAAGAAGGGCTCGTCCGCGGCCGTCCGGTCGTCGAGGAATTGCTTCGCGGCCTCGGTCTTCGCGAACACCGAGCCGGGGTCGTTCGCGCCGACCCCCCCGGCGCGCACGGGGTCGAACCCGATGTCGTAGCCCATCTGAAGCGGGTCGTCCGGGCTGAGGTGCCACTTGCCGATGTGCCCGGTCACGTACCGCGAGTCGGCCGCCTCGACGCGCCGGGGTAGCGTCTCAAGCGTCGCGTCGAGGCGGCGCCACTCCACCGGCTTCAGCGGGCTGCTCGAGAAGTCGCGCGTCTCCATGTTGGGCCGGATGATGTCCGTCATGTAAGCCTGAGCCGGGCTCATGCCCGTGAGCAGGGCGGCCCGGGTCGGCGAGCAGACCGCGGCGGCCGAGTACGCGTCGCTGAATCGCATGCCCTGCGACGCCAGCGCGGCGACGGACGGCGTCTGGTAGAAGTCGCTCGCAGACCCCGGGATGTCGGGATCCATACGAACGGAGGTGCCGTTCCACGATTGGTCGTCCGCCAAGATCACAATCACATTGGGCGGAGCGGGCTGCGCGGCGGCGATCCGAGCGACCAAAACAACCAAAGCCGCGGCCGAAGCCAAGCACAACGATCTAAAAATGCGGGGCGTCATAAGGGGGAGGCAACGTGCGTGGGGCGGGAGCGGAGGGAGGGCGAGAACGATGCGTGGACACTTCAAACGCTTCGTGTCGCGATACCGGAAGACATGCCGAGCTAACCGTGGCCGGCCGCTTGCAACAGAGAAGGACAACAGCAGGGGGATCGGCCAACCACCCCGCAGCGCGTTGCATCTCTTTCTGCGAGCACGCCAAAGAATCGGGAGCTAAGAACGAACGAGTGGACGAGTCACTTGTCGGCCGGGTCAGACCTCCGGCCGACAGCATGCACTCAGGACTCCTTTGCACTCTATTCAGCCCTGTATTAACAGTCAATCAAACCGCGCAGCCTGGGCATTTACGCCCAGCCTTGGCGATCCCGTTTGCGATGATTTTCAGGGACTCTTCGCAAGGCCTTCATGAGATCCTCACTAAATCGCCTGACTTGAGCTGGCCACACGCATACAGACCGGACCGTCGGCGCCAGGCATAGAACCCAAACGACTTGGGCTGTCGTGCTCACCAGCATCCCAGAAAACCGCGCAAGAGCGCTGGCTCCCCCCTTGCTAGCCTTCAGAGGTTAGCCAGGGGGAGCTGAGTGAGCTCAGTCTGATGGGGGGCCAAACTACGCGGGGCTTCTAGCCCACATCGAACCGCAGCTCGCGGCCCGATTCGTCTTCGCACTGCACGCTGAGGTGCTCGGGGCTGGCGCCCTCGCTGCCGAGCACGAGGATCTCGAGCGAGCCCTCGTCCTCCAACCGCGTCAGCTCGCGCCGCTTGCGGTTGTTGAGGTACGTTGCGACGCCCTCCTCGACCCGCACGGTGATCTTCGCCACGCGGTCGACCTGGGCGGCCCGCATGAGGACACGCACCGCTTCGATCGCCATGCTCTCGGCCGACTTGACGAGGCCCGTTCCTTGGCAGGCGGGGCACTCGCGGTAGACGCTGCGCTTGAGGCTCGGCCGGATCCGCTGGCGGGTCATCTCGATGAGGCCCAACGGGCTGGTGCGCAAGATCTTGGTTCTAGCGCGGTCGCGGCCGAAGGCGTCTTTGAGGGTGCGTTCCACGTTGCGGCGGTAGCGCTCGCGTCGCATGTCGATAAAGTCGTTCACGACCACCCCGCCCAGGTCGCGCAGCCGCAGTTGGCGGGCGATCTCCTTGGCGGCGATCATGTTGAGCTTGTAGGCCGACTCCTCGGCGTCGCCCGAGGTGCGGAAGCTGCCCGAGTTAACGTCGATCGCCACGAGCGCCTCGGTCTGGTCGATCACCAGCGAGCCGCCCCCCTTCAGGGGCACCTTGCGGTCGTTGATGCGCGAGATCTCGACGTCGATCTTGTGCTTGTTGAACAGCGGCTCCTTGCCCTCGTAGAGCTGCAGCCGGTTGGTGTAGCGCGGCATCGTGATCGAGAGGAAGTCCTTGGCGCGTTCGTACGCCTTGGGTTCGTCGATGTGGATCGCGTCGATGTCGCCGGAGAAGATGTCGCGGATCGTGCGGATGACGATGTCGCTCTCCTCGTACAGGTCGCCGGGGCCCTCCTGGGTCTTGATCCGACGGACCATCAGCTTCCACAGCCGCAGCAGGTAGGCGAGGTCGCGCGACAGGTCGCGTTTCGTGCGGTCGGTGCCGGCCGTGCGGACGATGAAGCCCAAGCCCTTCGGCGGGTTGAGCTCGCGGAGGATGCCGCGCAGGCGGCGGCGGGCGTCGTCGTCCTCGATCTTACGCGACACGCCGATGCGTCCCAGCGCGGGCATCAGCACGAGGTAGCGTCCGGGGATGCTGATGTAAGTGGAGAGCGTGGGGCCCTTGGTGCCGATGCCCTCCTTGATCACCTGCACCACGACCTCGTCGCCGCGCTGGAAGAGGTCTTGGATCGGCGGTTTGACGCGTGGCCGCACGCCGGGGCGGCGTTTCTCGCGCGGCTTGGTCTTGCGGCGGGTCGCCACGGGGGCGTCGCCTCCCTCGCCCTCGTCGCCGTCGTCGCAGCCGTCGTCCTCGGCCGAATCTTCTTCGTCGTCTTCGGGGTCCGTTTCGACGCCTTGCGTGCCGTCGTTGTGAATCACGGAGTCGGGGTCGAAACCGGCCTGGCGGAAGTACTGCGGCTCGACGTCGCTGATGTGCAGGAAGCCGTTGCGGCCGACGCCGAAGTCGACGAACGCCGCCTGGATGCTCGGCTCGAGGTTGACGATCCGGCCCTTGTAGATGTTGCCTACGTAGTTGTCCTGGCTGGAGCGCTCGGTGTAGAGCTCCTCGAGCTGGCCGTTCTCAACGATCGCGATCCGGCACTCTTCCGGCTGCGCGACGTTGATGAGCATTTCGGTTTTCATCGTGATGAGTTTCTCTTGGGTTCTCGACGCCCGTGGGGCGGGCCCTCGTTTGTCGGGGCGCCGGGGGTGTCGGTGTGGGGTGTTGTTTTGCCTGTTGTTTTTTTGGGGGCCCGCCGCGATGGGGGGCCGCTGTCGATTGCTCGGGGGCCTGCGCGGGGCGCGTCAGGCGGGTTGGTCGGGCAGGAGCTTGAGGAGCTCCTCACGCAGGTAAGTCTTCACGTCGCGCGAGCTCTCCAGGTCGAGCACCCGCTTGGCGACCTTCTCGCAGTGTTCGATCGTCACGCCGCGCATCACACGCTTCACCTCGAGTGTGGCGGAGGGCGACACGCTGAAGCTCCGCAGGCCGAGGCCCAGCAGCAGCATCGTGTAGAGCGGCGAGCCGCTCATCTGGCCGCACAGGCTGATCGGCTTGCCCGCCTCGCCGGCGGCGTCGATCGACATCTGGATCAGCTTGATGACCGCCGGGTCGGCGCTCGTGTAAAGCGAGGCCACGTCCTTGTTGCTGCGGTCGACGGCCAGGGTGTACTGCACCAGGTCGTTGGTGCCGATGCTGAAGAAGTCGACCTCGTCGCAGAAGCGGTCCATCTGCAACACGGCCGCCGGCACCTCGACCATCATGCCGACCGGCAGGTCGCGGTCGAAGGGAACGCCCTCCTCCTCGAGGTCCTCCATGGCGTCGGCGAGCATCATCTTCGCGCGGCGCAGCTCGATCAGCGTGGTGATCAGCGGGAACATGATGCGGATGTTGCCCGACACGCTCGCCCGCAAGATGGCCCGCAGCTGGGTGCGGAACAGGTCGACGTGCTTGAGCGCCAGGCGGATGCTGCGGAGCCCGAGGAACGGGTTGCGCTCGTCGTCCGGCGTGGGGAGCATCGAGAGCTTGTCGGCGCCAAGGTCGAGCGTGCGCATCACCACCGGCAGCGGATTCATCGCCTCGGCCACCTCCTTGTAGGCGGCGTAGTGGACCTCTTCGGAGGGCTCGATGTTGCCCGTCAAGTAAAGGAACTCGGTGCGGTAGAGGCCGATGCCGTCGGCGCCGCGCGAGAGCACCAACTCGGTCTCGCTGGGGAACTCGATGTTGCCCAGCAACTGGATGCGAACGCCGTCGGCGGTCTCGTTGGGGAGGTCCTTGATCTCCTCGAGCCGGGCGAGCAGGTCCTTCTGCTGGTCGATCTCGTGGCGGTAGCGGGCGAGGGTCTCCTCGTCCGGCTGCAGGATCACGAGGCCCTGGTCGCCGTCGATGATGATCGTGTCGCCGCCCGAGACGTCGGTGAGGAACTGCCCGGCGCCGACCACCGCGGGGATGCCGAGCCCCTCGGCCACGATGGCCGTGTGCCCGCCGGGGCCGCCCGCCTCGGTGGCGAACCCGCGGATGAATTTGGGGTTCATCGCCGCGGTCTCGCTCGGCGTGAGGTTGCGGGCGACGACCAGCACCTCGCTCGTGACGTGGGCCAGCTCCTCGCGTTTCTCGCCCAGCAGGCGGCGGAGCAAGCGCTTCTCGATGTCGAAGATGTCGTTCGCCCGCTCGGCCATGTAGGCCCCCTCGAGCGACTGGAACACCTTCGCGTAGCGCCGCAGCACGCGGCTCACCGAGTACTCGGGCGAGTAGTGCCGCTCGCGGATCATGACCTCCAGCTCGCGGCGGAGCTTCGGGTCGTTGAGCATCTGCGAGTGGGCCGAGAAGATCGAGCCGTAGTCGTCGCCGAGCTGCTCGGCGACGCACTTGCGGCTGACCTCGATCTCGTCGGTCGTCTCGGCGATGGCGGCGGAGAGCCGCTCGATCTCGACCTCGACCGAATCGCGCGGCAAGAACCGCCGAGAGATACGGAATCCCTCGTGGTCCATGACCAGCGCTTCGCCGATCATCACCCCGGGGGAGACGGCGATACCTTGGAGTCGTTGCATCGAGCCCTCGCGGGCGTGCTCCAAGCAGTCAGATGAGTTGTCGCCATCTTAGGGGCGCGGGGCGTTACGCCCCGGGAGCGGGCGCGACGGTCGACTCGGCGCCCCACGCCCCTAGGCCAACGGCCAACGGGCTGGAGGGGGCGGCGGCCGGCGAGGGGCCCTGGCTCGGTGTCCTGGATGACGGCGGCAAGCCGGCGACCGCAGCGGGGCGCGTGTCGCGTCGTCCCGTGGGGCGGTCTTGTTGGCTTGTCGGGTGGATCATGCTGCTGCGGAGACGCATGGTTGTGTTCGGTCCCGAGCCCGCCGCGCGGCGGTTTGGCCGCACGAGGCTGGGGGGATCGTCGCGGTGAGCGTCGCTCCGGCGGCCGCACCCGCCCCCCACGGGGGCAAGGCGCCATGCGCCGGCGCTCGATCTAATCAATCGTTGTGTTCGTGTGGGCGGGCGGAGCGAAACGTCCTTGCTCGACCCCAGCTCAGCTTCTTGTCGCCTGTATTCGTCCGGAGCGGCCGCGAACATGGCCTGTCGGTCCGCTGCGGCTGCTTATCTCGGTAGCCCTTTGGTCGGGTGTGCTCTGGTCGATTGTTCTGCGGTCGTTTGGCCGCGGGTCAGTTGCCTTGTTCTTGCGTGACCTCGGGCGTGAAGTTGTTCTCCACCAGCCGCGTGAGAGCCTCGACCGCCGCCTCGGCGTCGGGGCCCTCGGCCTCGATGACGAGCTCAACCCCCTGCTGGGCGCCGAGCGTGAGCACGTCCAGGATGCTCTTGGCGTCGACCCTTCGGCCGTCGTGATCGATCGCCACCTGCGACTGGTACTGCATCGCGGTGCGCGCGACCAGCTCGGCGGGTCGGGCGTGCAGCCCCTCGGCGTGTCGGATTACGACGGATCGTGTCGCCACTTGGTTCCCTGGGCCCACGGCCACTCGTTTCGTTTCGGTAGTTGATTCGTTCGCGCGTCTGCGATCGGTCGTCGGCGTCAGGCGCTGAACTGGTTGCTGTCGGCCTCTTCGAGCAGCTGCCAGATGTCGTCGGTCGTCTTGCTCTGCTGCAGGAAGCGGCAGAACTGGTCGTCGCGCAGCTGACGCGACACGTTCTCCAGCGCCCGCAGGTGGTCGCCCGGCCGGTCGGGGGGCGAGATGAGCATGAACAACAAGTGGACCTTGTCGCCGTCGAGGCTGTCGAACTCGACGCCCGACTCGCTCACGGCCACCATGCCGCACAGCTTGTCGACGGTGGCGTGCTTGGTGTGGGGGACGGCCACGCCGCGGCCGATTCCGGTGCTGCCGAGTTCCTCACGCTTGAGGATCGCCTCGACGATGGCCTCGTACTGGCCCCCTTCGATCTCGCCCGCCTTGACGAGCGAAGTGGCCATCTCACGGATCACGCCCTTCTTGTCGGACGCCTCGAGGTCGGAGAGGATCGCCTTTTTGCAAATAAAATCTGCGAACTTCATGCCGGGTCAGCCTTGATCTCAATGTGACGTGTAAGGGAACGCCGGGCGGGGTCACGCGACGGACAACGCGTTTGCTTCCGCGTCCGTGCCGTGAGGCCGCCTGCGGCGGAGTGGTGTTTGTTTCGTTTCGGTCGCCAACTGTCTTTTCGGTCGCCAACCGGTGGCCGTCACTCGTCTTCGACGCCCACGTTCTGCTCTAGGTCTTCCGATCCGGCGTCTTCCGATCCGGCGTCGGCCACGGCGCCGAGGTCCCGCGGGCCGCGGGCGGCCGAGTCGGGGTTGCGGTGCTGATCGATCGTCTTTTCTTTGTACTTCTTGAGCTGCTGCTCCATCTTGTGAACCGCCCCCTCGATGGCCGTGAGCAGGTTCTGCGACTCTTGGTGAGACACGAAGTCGTGCTTGTGCTCGGCCGAGACCAGCAGCTCCACATTCGGCTTGTTGTGGTTCTTCAGGTCGACCACCACCTCGATCGACGTGAGCCGCTCGAAGAATCGCAGGAGCTTCTCGGATTTGGACACGAGCAGCTGCTGGCTCTCGTCGGACAGATGGCCGTGTCGAGCCGTCACTTTGATCTGCACAGGCGCTTCCCTATGTAACGTTGCGTTTATTCGGAGGAGGGTCGATCGTGTGTTCGGCCCGCTGGGCGAATCACGCCGCGGGCCCGCCCTCGGTCGGACCGACGCGGGGCCGGACCGGCCCAATAGTATACCGTTGCCCTTGCCTGCGGCGAAAGGAGCGATTCGGAGCGGGTCGAGACAACCTGCCGACGATTATTTTCGCCTTTTTTAGCCTCGGAGGCCCGCGATTCCGCCCCCGCCTGATACGGGCACTAAAAGAATATGGCGCCCCAGCCCTTGGTGAAGGGCGCCCACAGATTTCAGCGGCAGCCTTGCACCGAGTGCGGCAATCCGCCCCGCGCCGCTGTCAGAACCCGCTCGATTCGGGCCAATCGTCCTCACGCAGCCGTTTCTCGAGGCGGTCGATCGCACGCGATCGCTGGAGCGGCGTCCCCTCGGGTTCGAACATCTGCAGATTCGTCAGCTCCCGCAGGTTGTACGAGGCCAGCACGCGGTAATCGACCGCCTCGCTCTGCATCCGCTCGATGAGCACCTCCAGCGGGCCGGTGCGGCGCTGCTCGGCGGTCGTACCCACTTCCTCACCCGTGTAGCCGCGGAGCATCTCGAACAGCTCGGCGCCCGCCTCCTCGCCACGCATCGTGACAAGCGTTTGCCGCAACTTGCGGGCGCCCTCGGGGCTGAGGCTCATCGCGCTGCGCAGCGCCACGATGTTGTCGTCCCAACGGTTCTTGTGCTCTGTGTCGGCAAGCGACTCGACCAGCGGTCCGTACTCACCGAGCGCCAGTCCGCACCGCGCGGCGAGCGAGCGGAGCTCGCGGAACGCCTGGCGGACGATCATGATCGCCTCGAGCTGCGGCCAAACCGGCGCGCCGGGTTCGACCTGCTCGAGCAATTCGGGCGAGGCGAGCTTGTCGGCGCCGCGGAGCCGCTCTCCGGCAATCCAGGCCGGCTCCTCGGAGTAAGTCTCGGGCGCGCCGGCCTGGCCGTTGGCGACACGCCAGCGAGCGGCTTCTTCGGTGGTGAACTCAGTCCCGCTTGCGAGCCAATCGACTCCCCCGCGGGGTGCGTAGCACTCGGCGACCACCGGCAACGGAGCCGAAACGAAGTCGGCGCCCGCGACAAACGGCCGGTCGGCGTCGATCGCCAGCCGCGCGCCCGCCGTCATCAGCACCCGGGCCGTCGTGTCGCCCAGGTCGAGCTCGATCGTCGTGGGCCCGTCGCCCTGGTTGGTCATCACGAGCCGGCCGTGGGTCAGCCCGACGGCCGGGTTGCCCCCCTCGGTCTCGTCGAGCGAGACGAGCGTGTCGCCCTCCAACTCGAGACGCACGCCGCTGCGCAGCCGCACGGCGCCGCGGTACGTGGGGAGCCCCTGCAGCTGCTGGCCCGCCTCGAGCGTGGCGTCGTCGGCCAAGCGAATCCAATCTTCGGACTCGCCGTCGAAGACCAGCATCATCTGATCTCGACTGGCGAAGCTGCCGAGCGGCGTCGGCTCGGCTTCGGGGTCGGACTCGGCGCTGTTATCTTCGATCGGGTCCCCGTCCCCCGCACCGCTGAGGTCCCCTGTGCCGTTGGGAACCTCAGAGCCAGCGGGCGTCTCAGGCGTTTCCTCGGCGCCATTTCCTAGCGGACCCCGCCGGGACTGCAACTCGCGTGGCGATGTGGTGGCGTTCGGAAGGCTCGTCGCGCCGTTGTCGGGAAGCGCCGGGAGCGCGGGCGTGTCTTCTACGGCCACTTCCCCGGGGGGCGAGTCCGACGACGCACCGCCCTGCGGCTGATTGGCGTCGGTCGCTTCGGGCTCTTGGGCCGCCGAATCTTCGGTCGCCGGCGCCGGTTGTTGCGTCTGGGACGCGTCGGCGCCGCCGGCGGGCGCCGCGTTTGGCTGCGAGTCGGGCGCGCCCTCCGTGTCGTTTGGCTGAAGCGGATCGTCTGCCCGATCGCCGCTGGCAACGCGCAGCGGGCTCGTCGGGCTAAACACCGAATAGGCTCCCAGGGCGACGATGGCCGCCACCGCCGCCGCGCGGAGCCACGCCCCTGACCCGCCGCGGCTTTCGCGCAGGTACTCCGGCACGTCCACCAGCCGCTCGCCCGCCGCCCCCATCGTGCTGGCGGGCGTCGTTCCTCCGAGCGGCTCGGGGCTCACGGCGCCAACCGTGTGAGGGCCTTCGAAACGATGGCCCGCGCCGTCGGCGCCCTCGGCGTCGCTTGTTTCAACGCCGCCGGTCTCGCCGCCGCTCGTATCACCGCCGCTCGTATCGACCAGGTCGATCTCGTTCGGCAGGAAGTACATCCGCCGCTTCGCCTCATGGTCGACATCGGCCGGCCCGCGGAGCACCATCGTCAGGATGTGGTGGCAGGCGGCCGCCTCGGCCAGGTGCTCGTCGGAGTCGATGCAGATCTGCTCGAACTCGGCCACCTCTTCGGGCGCCAAGGTGTTGTCCAGGTACTCGGCCAGCGAGTTCGGGTCGTCGGCCAAACCGTCGCCCAACGGCAGGGGCGCTCCCAACCGGATGCGGCCCGACACGTCGCGGGTGCGGAGCACAATCTCCTTAGCGACCTGGCTCGCCTCGACCTGGCGGCCGAGGCTCTCCTGGTCGGCGCGGTCGAGAATGCCATCGATGTAGGCGAGCAGCGTGCGGAGCGTGAGACGCATCGACATGACGTACCAACAGCAGGACGAAGGTAGGGGCTAACAGGGGGGGACCAACTCGGGTGGCCATCGTAGAAAACCGCCGCGGAAAAACGCCGGCAGCTTTCCCCCTCTCCCTTGTTAGTGACCGCCGCCGCCGCGATCCGTGCAAGATTCTTGCAGAAAGATCGAAATCGGCCCCCGCCCCCCGCCGAGAAGGCTCGATCAAGCCCGCTGGGAGGGAAAGCACCCCAGCGCGAGCACCGAGCTGAGCCCCAGCAGCACCGCCACCACGCCGGGGTGCAACGCCGGACGCCAGCGTTCGGTCGGCTGGCGGGTCACCTCGCCGAGCCGCAGCCAGCCGTCGGCGGTGAGCACCCAATCGGTCGCCAGCAGCGCGCCGTCCGACACGACCCGCGCCGTGCCGGCCTTCCCCCCGCGAGCCTCGTGCGCCTCGGCGTCTTGCTGGGCGAATAGCGAAGCGGGCGCCGCTGCGGCGAAAGCCAATACCAAGATGATCCGGGCGAGGAGTTGCAAGCTGAGCGCTCCCGTGATGCGCCGCGAACGCGGCGGTTGCGAAGAGAGTTGAGGGCGAGACCGTTCCCGAGTGGGACTTGTCTCACCCCTAACGCAACGGCGGCGCCGGGCGGCGCGGCGACGCGGCAGCCATGGCCGCAATGCCCTGCAATCGCAGGGGATATCGCTCCCCGCGGGCTGCCGGCGACGAGTCGCCAAGCACCGTGCGTGTTGACGTTTCGCCACACACGCCGGCAGTGGGTGTGGCGGAAACGCCACGCTCACTGGAGCCCGGGCAGGTCTTCGCGACGCGGCCCCACAGAACCCCGAGCTGGCGCAGCCCGCAACGGCGTCAGACTCAAAATTGGGGGCCTTAGATCAAGCCCACCAAAGACTTACGGCGCGACTTTCCCCCAAGCGTTTGGCGTCCCTCGCGGCGCCGCATACGATGCCCGGCCGACAGACACCCCAGGGCGGTCGCGGGCAGCCTTTCCCAGGCCCTCTCGCCGCCCATCCATCCGCATCCTGCCGCAGGATCACCGATGAACGCCACGATCGCGCCGCAACGCTCGGCCCACCGGTCGCTCGAAGAGACCCAGCTCCGCATGGCCGTCCAAGCCGCCGAGGGCTACCTGGAGCTCGGCCTCACGGAGCACGCCCTGCGTGAACTCGAACGCCGCGAGGCGCTGACCCTCGGCGACGGGCGGGCGAGCTACCTGTGGGGCGAATGCCTCCGTCAGCTCGACCGACACGCCGAGGCGGTCGGTGTGCTGCGGCGCACGGCGATGCTGCTGCCGCAAGACACGCACGTGATGCTCGCCCTGGCCTGGTGCTACAAGCGCGTGGGGCGGCTCGACCGGGCGATCCAGTCGCTGGAGCGGGCGGTGCGGTTCGCGCCGCGCGAGGCGGTGCTGCACTTCAACCTGGCGTGCTACTGGAGCTTGTCGATGGAGCGCGACCGCTCGCTCACCGAGCTGCGCCGGGCGATCGCGCTGGACGCCAGCTTCCGTTCGCTCACCGAGGTCGAGCCCGACTTCGACCTGCTCCGCGACGACCCGGCGTTCGTGCGGCTTACCGAGTCGCCGCTTTAGGACGCGTCTGAGCGGTTGGCGCGGCGTGGCGGCGCGTTAGCAACTCCGGTCGCTTATGCGACCGGCTCGCCTCGCTCGTTGTTGCTCACTGATGATAAGTATGGCCCTATAAAACAACGGAGCCCGCCGGCGAGCCGGCGGACCCCGTTGAGGAAAGGGGGTCGGTTGCTCGCGCCCGGTGGGGGCGCGGCTGATCTCTCAGTACTTCCACTCCACGCCGGTCTGGTAACCGTAGAGCACCAGCGACTCGGTCGTGTCGAGCTGGCTGAGGTACTCGGCGTTGTAGGCGCCGCTCTTGACCTGCTCGGCGGCCATCGCCACGCCGGAGACGGCGATCAGGCGGAAGGCGCTCGTCAGGCGGCAGTTGCAGCCCACCTGGTAGCCGGCGCCGAGTCGGGCCTCGCCGACAAACGCCAGCTGGTCGTCGCTCACGTCCACCCGGACCGCCCCGCCACCGGTCTCGTACGTGGCGTTCGGCAACCATTGGTGGTAGCTGATGCGGTTGTTGTAGACACCGAAGTTGGTGTCGGCGAACAGGTTCAGCTTGCAGCCGACGACCCAGTTCATGCTCGAACCGAGTTGGAAGCCAACGAGTTGGTTCTCGGTGTCGATGATGTGCGAGAGCACCTGCGGGTCGCCAGCCGGGAAGCCAGTGTAGGCTTCGCCGCTGGCGTCGTACACGTACTGGTAGTCGTACTGCAAGTTGTTGTCGAGCTGCAGGTAACGCACGCCCGCCAGGCCGCTGATGAAGAACTGCTTCGGGCAGCACTCGGTTTCGCAGCAATCGGTGGGACACGACTGGTAGCAGCCGGTGTCGCAACCCGTGTCGCAGCCGCCGCCTACGCCGCAGCTTCCTACACCACAGCCGCTCAGACCGCCGCCGAGTCCGCCACACGGGGCCGGGCAGCCGAAGCGCCAGAAATTGAGCTCCAGGTTCTGGGCCGAGAAGCTCTCACGCACCCGCACGCCCACGGTCTGCACGTCGTCTTCCGTCAGGGGCATGCCGTAGCCGACGTAGTCGTTGTAGTCGCGGGCGCCGCCGCCATCGTCGTACTCGATGCCGCCGTAGTTGATGTAGTTGCGGATGCGGTAGTTGTTGCCGGCGCCTTCGGCCGTTGTGTCGGTCAGCGCGGCGTCGTCGGTCTCCTCGGCGATCGCCCAGTAACCGACCTCGAACGCGAACGGCTGATACACGACGCCGCCGCAAGGGTCGCACGCCGAGCCGAACGTGAAGCCGAAGCGCGTCTCGGCGCCCCACTGCATGCCGGTGTCGGCCTGGTCGCTGTAGAGGTGCGTGTCGGTCGCCTGCGGGAAGTAGTTGGCGCCCAACCCTGTGTAGTCGTCCACGGCAAAAGCGACCGGGTAACGGTCCACGTCGAGCCGTTCGAGCGTGATGCCGTACAGCCCGAAGAACCACTGACGCGAGGGGCCACAGTCGGCGCCCACGCCAAGGTCGCACGACTGATAGCCGCACGAGCCGTCGTAGCATCCCGTGTCGCAACCGTAGCCGCCCGTTGCACAATCACCCGTCGCGCAACCGCCGCCGGCGTAAGACTCCCATTGGTTTGCCGAGGCGGGTCCCTGCGTGCAGCCGGGGCCGTTGCAGTCGCCCGGCCCGCGGGCCGGCGAGTACGACGCGACCGAGGAGGCGCCGTATTGCTGCGTGGGCGCCGCCTGGACGGGCGGTGCGGCATGGTAATTCGCGGCCGGCGGCGTGTAGCCGGTCGACGGCTGGATCTCCGGGGCCTCTTCGGCGGCCGGCGGCGCCGGCAGTTCGCCGGGCGTGGGCGTTTGAGCCACTCGCACCGGCGCGGCGGCTTGCCCGTAGCCTTGAGGGGCGTAGCCTTGCGATCCGTAAGCTTGCGGAGCGTAGTTTGGTTGGCCATAGCCTTGCGGCGCGTGGCCTTGCGACGCGGGACCTTGCGACGCGGGACCCTGCGGCGCGGCGAAGCGATTCGCCTGTTGCGTGGCGCCGGGCTGCACGGCGGCAGGCTGCTGGTTCATCGGCGGCTGCGCGGCGTACGCCTGCTGCTGCGGAGCGCTGTTCGGGCGTGCGTAGCCACCCGCTTGTTGCTGATAAGCTCCTTGCGGTGCGTAGGGAACTTGCTGAGAGAGCTGGCTCTGTTGCGGGGCGTATTGGCCCTGCGGCGCGGGCTGGCTCTGCGCCGGGTATGCGCCTTGCGCTGCGTATTGGCCCTGCGAAGGATAGGCCTGCCCCTGCTGAGCGTATTGGCCCTGCGGCGGCGTGTACTGGTCTTGCGCGGGGGCGTGCTGCCCTTGCGCCGGGGCGTACTGGCCCTGCGAAGATACGTATTGGCCCTGCGAGGGGTAGGCGCCGAAGCCGTGAGCCGGCGACTGCGCCGCACAAGGACTGACACTCACACCGACCGCCGTAATCGCCACGGCTATCGCCGCGCGGCTTGTGTTCCGCCGAATCATCTGCGTCCCCTCCCTAAGTTCCCTTTCCGGATGACGCCATCGAGTTGGCGCCACGGGCGGCCCCCTTCCCTGAGGACCGCATATGTATTTTCGTCGCGGGCTGCGGTCGCGGCGCCTTGCCGCTCGGCAGCAGAGCGCGCCGCAGCGCAAACTATCCGCTTCATGCGTAGGGATCGGGTGTCGGGTCACGCACAATCGCGGGAATCGTTGCGTTCCGAACACGGTTCGCCCGCAGCCGCTAGCCGCCAGCGGAACATGCGGCGAGACCGCCCCCGCTTCGCCACTCGCCGCAGCCCGCAAAGCCCGCCACGCCGGCAAGGTCGCCCCGTCTCAAACCCGCACGACCAACGCGCCGCTCACGCGGCGGATCAGGTTGCGGGTCTCGAGCATGCTGACCGTCGCCAGCACGCGGTGAGCGGGCAATTCGGAGCGGTCGATCACGTCGTCGATCGCCGTTGGGGCCGCTTCGATCGCTTGCAGCACCAGTCGTTCTTGGTCGGTGAGCTTCAGTTCGCCCACCGATCGGGTGCTGGCGCCCCCCTCGCCGGGGATCGGCCGGGTGAGGCTGCCGAGCTCTTCCAAGATGTCGTCGATCGACGTGACGAGCTTCGCCCCGTCTTGGATCAAACGATGGCAGCCGACCGACTGCGGGCTGTCGAACGGCCCCGGCATGGCGAAGACCTCGCGGCCCTGCTCCGTGGCGTGGCGGGCCGTGATCAGGGCGCCCGATCTGCCGGCCGCCTCGACAACCACCACGCCGAGCGACAAGCCGCTGATGATCCGATTGCGTTGCGGGAAAGAGCCGCTCATCGGCGGCGTGCCGGGGGGCGATTCGGTGACGAGCGCGCCTTGCGCCGCCACTTCGTCGGCCAAGCGGCGGTGCTCGGGAGGGTAGATCTCGTGCAGTCCGCCGGCCATCACCGCGATCGTCCGCACGCCGGCCCCCAACGCCGCGCGGTGGGCCACGCCGTCGACGCCACGGGCCAAGCCGCTCACCACCACCAACCCGGCGCGGGCCAGGCTCTCGGCGACCCAGGCCGTCGCCCGCTCGCCGTAGCGCGTCGGTCGTCGTGTGCCGACAACCGCCACAGCCATCTGGTCCGCCGGCTCGAGCACGCCGCGTACGTAAAGCACAGCCGGCGGGTCGGGGATCTCGCGCAGCGAGGCGGGGTAACGCGGGTCGCTATCGACCACCGGCTCGATACCGAGTTCCCGCGCCCGATCGAGCCGCCGCCGCGCCTCGGCCGCGTCGATCGTCCCGGCCATGGCCTGCACGAGCTTCGGGCCGACGCCGCTCACGCGTCGCAGCTCATCGCCCGCCGCACGCAACGCCCCCTCGGCCGACCCGAAGGCGGCGAGCAGCTTGCTGCGCGTGCGCGGACCGAGACCGCGGGTCGAGCCCAGACGCATCTCGGCGATCAGGTCGTCGGGCCAGTCCATCGCCGGGGAGTGTCGCCAGGGGGGCCAAGTGAGAGAACCGCGAACAGGCCGAGGCTAATCACTCGGCGTGCGGTTCGCCACCTAATTGGCGGCCCCTTTCAGACGGCTCCCGACAGGTTGGCGCTCTCAGTACGCCGGCGTCGACGCGGGGGCCGGCTCGCCGGCGGGCGAATCCGCGCCCTTGGCGCCGTCGCTCGGGTAGGGGACGAGCCCCTCGTCCAGCGAGCGGGCCACCACGACCAGACGCACCAGTTCGGCGGCCGATTTGGCGACCATCTTGCGCATGATCTTCGACCGACGCAGCTCGACCGTCCGCAGCCCGATGCCGAGCTGCTGGGCGATCTGCTTGTTGGCCAGACCGGTGAGCATGGCGTCGAGCACCGACACCTCGGCCGGGGTGAGCTTGGCCAGCCGCTCCCGCAGCTCGAGCCTCCAGCGGCGGACCGGGGTCGAGGCGGCCGTTTGGCTCAGGAAGCGGCTCAAACGGGCGTCGTCCGGCTGGACGGGGCCCGACGATTCGAGCAAATCGGCGGCGCCTTGCTGCATCAGCCCCACGGCCGCGGCCACCGTGCAAGACGACGCAGCGACGAGGATCGGCAGCTCGGGATGCGCCTCGAGCAACCGGCCGAGCGCGCCGTCTTGGAGCAGGGCGGCGGGGTCGGACGCCAGCACGAGGGCGTCGAGTCGGGGTGGCCCCTCACCCGCCGCGATCGTGTCGAGCGAGGCGCTCGTCAGCGTGAAACCAGCCTGCTGGCCAGCGAGCTGGATTCCGGATAGTTCGGGCGACGGCGTAGAATGGACGGCGTGGCACAGGATGTAGGTGTCTTGGTTCAACGTCGGCTCTCAAAAATAACGGTTTCAACGGGCATTTCGCTGGTTCGTCCGCCTAACGCAACCGGGTTGACCCCCAGTTCTTTTAACCGCTCAAACGGCGGCAGACCGCCTCCGACTTAGCGGGAAACGGCTTTGGGGTGGCTGACTCTTGGCGGAGTCGATCGAAAGCCCAGCGCATCACCACAGCGGCCTTGTCACGGCGAGTGGGTCTGAGCAAGCAAGAAACACAGGGGGGGAAGGGGGGAGGTGGGATGGTTCCAGACTGGCAGGAACCCCCCAATTCCTGCTAAGAGCAGATTGGCCAAAATCAGACTAAAAAGCAATTAGGCAGTACCAAACTGTGGAAATTACGCCGGACCGAACTGCCTACTAGAGCCTACCTTGCGTTTTATGGGCCATCAATCGCGAAATTCGTGCGATTATAGCGAACGTGTGATCAGATTCACCCTCCCAAGCCCAAAGAGTCCCGCACATCGCCCACTGGCGGATCAGCGACCAGTTCCACCTCGCCCAGCCTCGAAGGCAGGATGAAGTTCAGCTTCCCGGCGCTGACCTTCTTGTCACGCCACATGAGCCGCACGAGCTCGTCCGGGTCGAGATCCGCGGGCGCTGTGAGCGGCAGGCCGAGCTTCTCGAGCAGCGCGTGCTGCCGGGAAGTCACGTCGGCGCCGATGCGGCCGAGCCGCTCGGCGAGACGCGAGGCGCACAGCATGCCGATGGCCACCCCTTCGCCGTGGAGCAAACGGGTGTAGTTGGTGGCCGCCTCGAGCGCGTGGCAGAACGTGTGGCCGTAATTGAGAATCGCCCGCCGGCCCGACTCCTCACGCTCGTCCGCCTCGACCACGTCGGCCTTCAGCCGGCAGCAGCGCCGCACGATCTCGGCCAGCACCGCCGAGTCGCGGCCGTTGATCGCGTCGGCCTGTGCTTCGAGATACGCAAAGAACGGTTCGTCCATGATCACGCCGTACTTGACCACCTCGGCCAGCCCCGCGCGGTACTCGCGGTCGGGCAGGGTCGTGAGAGTGGCGACATCGATCAGCACGCCGGCGGGCTGCCAGAAGGCGCCAACCATGTTCTTGGCGCCCTCAAGATTCACCCCGACTTTGCCGCCCACGGAGCTATCGACCTGCGCAAGCAGCGTGGTGGGCGCCTGGAAGAAAGTGAGCCCGCGGGCGAACGTGGCCGCCACGAAGCCGGCGAGGTCGCCGACCACGCCGCCGCCGACCGCCAGCACCATGGTCTGCCGGTCGCAGCCCTCTTCGATCATCGTCTGCCAGAGGTCGTGGGCGACCTCGGGGTCCTTGCTCGACTCGCCCGGGTCGATCACCAGCACGTGCGTCTCGATGTCGGCGTCGGAGAAGCGGTCGGCCACGGCGTCGGCGTACAGGCCGTCGACGTTCGAGTCGGTGATCACGGCGACATGCGACACGGCGTGGCGCTGCTGGACGAAATCGACGATTCCCTCCAGCACGCCCTCGCCGATTTCGATGTCGTAGCCACGCTCGGCGAGATCGACACGGACGGAATGTTGTAGTTCGCTCATCGGGCGGCACGCGTGGGGAAAATGCCTTCGTTGCTAGCAGCGAAAGCGGGGCGAAGGGAGGGAAACCCCCAGTATAACGTCCCCCGGAGCGATGGTCCCTAGCCGACGGCCCATGGCCGTCGGGGGCCGCACGGGCAGCGCTCCGACGACCGTGGGTCGTCGGCTATTTGGCTCTTTTCATGCGCTAGCCCGCTCCCGCGCTGCGAATGCTCTGGGACGCGTAGCCAAGGCGCCCTAGACTCCCGCCCCTACCGCTGCGCGAGCGTGCATGCGGACCAAGCGATACCCCGAGCGTGCGGAGCGAACGATGCGATCGATCGCGGTCATCAATCAAAAGGGAGGCGTCGGCAAGACGACCACCACCGTGAACCTGAGCGCCGCCCTGGCGCGAGCCGGGCACCGGGTGGGGGTCATCGACCTCGACCCGCAGGCGCACGCCTCGATCCACTTGGGCGTCGACCCCAAGCGGCCGTTGCCTACGACCTACGACCTGCTCACCGGCGACGTCGCGATGGCCGATACTTGGCGCGAGGCCGGGCCGAACCTGTCGGTCGCCCCTGCGCATATCGACCTGGCCGCCGCCGAGAGCGAGCTGGCTGGCGTCGTGGGCCGCGAGGTGATCTTGCGTGACAAGCTCGCCCAAGAGGCCGAGCGGTTCGACTACCTGCTGATCGATTGCCCGCCGTCGCTCGGCGTGCTCACGCTCAACGCCCTGACCGCGGTCGAAGACGTCTTCTTGCCGCTGCAACCGCACTTCCTCGCGCTGCACGGCCTGAGCAAGCTGATGCAGACCGTCGGCCTCGTGGCCGAACGGCTCAACTCGCGACTGCGGATGGCGGGCGTGGTGCTCTGCCTGTACGACTCGGGAACGAAGCTCGCCAGCGAGGTGTCGGCCGACGTGGCCGAGTACTTCCAGGGCCTGCGCGACCGCGGGCCGGTCTGGAGCAACGTGCGGCTGTTCGACTCGCGCGTGCGACGCAACATCCGCTTGGCCGAGGCGCCGAGCTTCGGCCAGTCGATCTTCGACTACGACCCGTCGAGCCCCGGCGCGAAGGACTACCTGGCGCTGGGCGACGAGGTGATCGCCTACTACGCCGGCCGCGACCTGATCACCCAAGCCGCCGCTTAAGCGAGCCGGCGGGCGTAAGCCCCCGGCGCCTTTTGGCGTGAAGCCGCGGCGCGCAAGCTGCTCCGGCCGCTGACGCTCACGGCTCGCCAGTCACTTTGTCGGCGATGCCGCGAACGACTTCGCCGCGGCCAGGCGCTCAGCGATCGGCGGGTGGCTGTGCAGCAGCACGACCTCCAGCGGGTGCGGGTTCGGGTCGGCCTTGTTCATCCGCGCCAACCGCAAGAAAGCCGTGCGGAACGATTCGGGGTCGCCCGTCGCCTCGAGCGCGTAGCGGTCGGCCTCGCGTTCGTGCTTGCGGCTCATGAAATTCATCAGCGGGCCGATCAGTGTTCCCATCATGGCGAGCAACAGCATCATCGGCGCGAGCGTGGCGGTGGGCCACGCGACCGGGTCGGTCAGGCCGGTCCATCGGGTGATCGCTAGGTGCGTCGCGCCGAAGCCGACGATGGCGATCACGGCTCCCGCCACGAGCAGCTTGGGGATGTGGCGCCGCACGTGGTGCCCCACTTCGTGGGCGAACACGACATCGACCTCCTCGGGCGAGAACGCCTCGAGCAGCGTGTCGCCCATCAGAACGCGCCGCGTGCGGCCCAGGCCGGCGAGCATGGCGTTCGCCTTTTTCGTCTCGGCGCCCATGCCGAGGCGGTAAACGCCCTCGATCGTGAGCCCGCCGTCGGCCGCCAGGCGTGTCATCCGCTCGAGCAGGTTGGGGTCGTCGATGCGGTCGACCTTGTAAAACAGCGGCAGCAGGAGCACCGGCGTCAGTTGCCCCAGCACGACCGAGACGACAAAGAACGCCGCAGCCGCAGCCAGCCACCACCACCCGCCCGTCAGGCCGATGATGGCGAACAGGCCGCCGAACAGCAGCGAGTTCATCACCACCGCCAAGGTGTTGTTGATCGCCCAGTTGCGCAGCCAACCCATGAAGGACTGGTTGCTGAGCCCGTAGCGGTGCTCGATCAAGTAGCCGGCCGTGAACGAGATCGGCGAGGAGACCACGGCGTGCAGCACCGTGACGACCGCCGCCAGGGCAAAGGCCCGCAGCACCGAGGGGTCGCCCGTGGGGATGAAACCGGCGAGCCAGGCGTCGAGCGGCTCGGCGAGCCACACGGCGGCCACGGCCAGGAAGGCGAAATCGACCACCTTATCGACCAGGTGGCAAACGAGCGTGGCTCGGTTGTAGCGTTTGGCGTCTTCGAGCTGGGCGCCGCTGAGCGGCGAGGCTTCGACCGAATCGGCCGGCTGGCCCTCGACCACGTTGGCCCCCTCCAAACCGTCCGCTGCCGAGTTGGCTTCATCGGGGTCAGCAGCGTTGCCTTCACTTGTCGCGCCGGGGGAGAGGTCCATAGTGGGGGGCAACTCCGGTTGGTTCACAAAGAGCAGGTAAAACGGCGGCCAACCGGCGACGAAAGTCGGTCTGCTGGTCACTTTTCAGGATAGGACCCAGGAGGGCCCGTGTCGTGGCGCCGCCAAGATCGGCCCTCAGGCGGCGAATAGCGAACTCGAGGTCCCCTGGATTGCGCTTGCATTGAGCCAATGTAATCGCTCGAATTTGCGATATGAGGGAACTATCCCTGCTGCCGCTCGTCTCACTTGGCACAGAACTAGGCGATTCATGCCCATTCGGCGCCGCCTGTAGCGTTTTTTCGGAGATTGGGTGTTCAATTACCACACAGCAAGATTGACACTTTTTTGCAAAGACGCGCAATTTTGGCAGGCCGTTCGCGGCCGCCGCGGTGTTGAGTCGTCGAGAAACAATCTCACCAAAAACCGGCTAGATACGATGAACAAAGGCTTTCCACGGCGTTGCTGGCGCCTCGGGGCCTCGGATTTGGCTCTTCTGGCACACGAGGTGCATTAAGGGCCACGGCTACGCGGCGGACTTGGCGACTGTTCGACGAGCCCCGCCACGCAGCGGATAACCGCAACCCAAGGAACACGCCCTATGCACGGGGCGCGGAGTTGTGGCTAACTTATTTGACGACGGCGAGCAGCATGGAATGCCGCTCGGAGAGCGTCGGACTCATGAAGAGGAGTTCGTACGATGAAAACGAATAGCACGGAGGTTCGTGGCGCTAGCGCCACACTGCTCGAACCCAAGACTCAAAAGGCGCAACCAGCCTCCACCTCGCAAAAAACAGTCGAAATGACCGACGAACAGCTGCTCGCCGCCCACCGCGACGACCCCGATGCGGGTCACCTCGCCGCGCTGATCAAGCGTTACGAGCGGGAGCTGTACAATTACCTGCGTCGCTACACGGGCGACGCGGCCATGGCCGAAGACGCCTTCCAGGGGACCTTCCTTCAGGTCCACCTGAAGTGCGACAAGTTCGACACCGGCCGCCGGTTCCGGCCCTGGCTCTACACCGTGGCCACTAACCAGGCGATCGACCTGCAGCGTCGCAACCGGCGCCACCAGATCGTCAGTCTCGACCGCGCCAACCGCTCGGAGCACGCCGAGGTGGGGTCGCTGATCGATTTACTTTCCAGCGGAGAGGCCGATCCGAGCGAACGCTTCGACACGGCCGAGCGTAAGGAGTGGGTGCAACGAGCCGTCGCCGCCCTGCCGGAGCAACTCCAGAGTGCGGTGTCGCTCGTCTACTTCCGCGGCCTGAAGTACCGTGAGGCCGCGGCCGAGCTTTCCATTCCGGTGGGCACCGTCAAGAGCCGACTCCACTCCGCCATCAACCAGCTGGGCCAGTCGTGGCGTGATTCGCACACCACGAACTGATTGCCCGTGGTACCCCTCGTCCGCCCGGCGGCGCCACAATGGCGTCGCCGCGGCGTGGTGAGCTATGATGGGTGAGTGCCGAAGGCCGGGGCGACGTCCGGCCGGAGCAACTCCGCGGCGGGCCCCCCTACTCGAAGGGCGACGCCCCGCCGCAACGCCCTCACCCGCCGCCCCGCGATGTGCGATCCGAAAGCTGTCAGCTACGTGTTTGGCGAACTCGCCGACGAGGAGCTGGCCGAATTCGAACTCCGTCTCTTGAACGACCCCGAACTGCGCGAGCAGGTCGAACGGGTCCGCGAGAGCCTCGACGGCTGCGAGGGCGGGACCTGCCCCCGTGGTTTGGCCGATCGCACCTTCCACGAGATCCGCGCCGCCCGTGCTCTGGCCGCCTGCGAGGCGCTTGCCTCGCCCGCGTCACGCTGCCGGTGGTCGCTCGCCGATGTGACTCTCGGCTCGCTTGCGATCGCCGCGGTGCTGATGCTCGCCGCGCCCGCCGTTCTCGCCTCGCGTGAAACGGCCCGCAACACGGCCTGTGTCCACAATCTTGAACGCCTCGGTCAGGCGTCGATGAACTACGCCACTTACCACCAGCGGCGTTACCCCCACGTGTCGCTCGACGAGAACGCCGGGCGGTTCGTCTTGCGGCTGGTCGATTCGGGTTACCTGCCGCGCAGCGAGTGGACCTCCTGGGTTGTTTGCCCCTCTTCGCCCGAGGCGGAGTGGATGCTCGACGCGGACGCCAACCAGCGGATGCCAACCGCCGAGCAGCTGTCCGTCGCCCGCGGCGAGCAGCTCGTGTCGCTGCAGCGACGCATGGGCGGCTCCTACGCTTATCGCGTTGGCTACTTCGAGAGTTGCCAGTATCAGTCCGTGCAAAAACGATCCGACTGCCGCTCCGCCCTGCTGAGCGACGCCCCGCGGCTGTGCGCCGACGGCAGATCGATCCGCGCGAGCTTCAATCACGGCGTCGCGGGCCAGAACGTCTTCTTTGACGATGGCCAGGTGCGGCGGGTCGTCGGCTGCATCGTGCCGGTGGTCAACGACCACCTCTTCCTCAACGCCAGCGGCGACCGGGCCTCGGGTCAAACTTGGCGCGACGCCGTGCTGCTCCGCAGCGAGGATTGCCCCTGGGGCCACCCGACCCCGGCAACGCCGAGCTTTTGAGTTCCGCCAGAGACCCAGCCACCGCCGTGTGGCGTGGGCCCTTGGTTTGAGGCCTCTATCTTGCCTGGCCTCGTCTTGATGCCCGAACGAGTGTGCGTGTTGCGAAAACGCCACACATTCGCCCGCGTGGCTAGCCGCCGCGCAGCTTGCCCCGACGGCTGCAAACCCCTTGTGGCATAGAGGCGACAGGCCTCCACAGCCGCCGCACGGCTCTCGCTTTCGGCAACGGGCGCCGGGATTGCATCACGCACTGGCGTCACCCTGCGTCTGCTCGCCAGACGCTAGCCGAGAACCACCTCCGCAGCGCGGCCCGGATGAACTCACGCCAAACCGTCGAGATGTCAGCCCTTCTCTGTTTGAAGAGCGGCCCCGCGATCGAGTCTTGCCCCGCGATCTGTGAGGCGGCTCTCTCCGAGTACTGGATCGCGACCCGCTGCCGGCTGAACGAGTGGGGGCGGCGGCTGCGCGCCCTCGGCGACAGCCAAACGAACGCCGGCGCCGCGTCGGCCGAACGGACGACCAGCGGCGAGGAGACAAACGACCCGCTCACCACGCTGGCCGAGGAGATCGTCGCCACACAACTGCTCACCCGCGCGGTGGCGGCCGTCACGCACGCGTACGACACCCGCCACGGCCGGCCCAATGCGGGCCCCATCGGCCGCAACGCCCTGGAGGGCCACAACGAGGCGCTCAGCCGCTTGCGAGCGATTGTCTTTGCCGAGTGGCGAGCCGACTCACCCCAATCGCGTCACCTCACTTCCCTGGGCAGCAGCATCGACCACTGGTCCGACGCCCTGCTGGCCTATGTCGGTCCGGCCGACGTCGTCCGACGGTTCGCCATCGACCCCGACCGGCTCACGGAGTTCGCCTACGACGCCCGCGCGCACGGCGAGAACGCCGCCCACGGCGCCGAGAAGCTGATGCTTCTGTCGATCCGAGCGGCGTTGCAGTCGGCGAGCCGGCCGCCGATCGACGCCGAGCTGAACCGCCGCATCGCCGGCGCCGCGCTCGGCCTGCTGGGCGCCGAGGCGTTCGACGGCCTGGGGCTGCCGCGATCGCCCTGGATGGCCCGCCTGGAGCGCTCGGCGGACGAGACCATCGCGATGGTCGACCGGCTGTTCAGCGAAGAAGCGGGGTCGTCCCGGAGCGTGCCACTGCCCGACTCTCGCTGGCGCGTTTGAAGCTTGCATCGCGCAGTGGGAGTGATCTGGTCGCCTCACCGCCGCCTCAGCCGCTGTCCTGGAAGCACTTTCCTCCATTTCAGAATCTTAGCGATATGCTAAGATAGAAGTAGGGCCGCAAGGCGATCAGGGCGGGGCTATATCGGGATGCACATCATATCCAAGAAGCGGCTGAGAGAGTTCTGGGACAAACACCCAAGGGCGAAGTGTCCGCTTTCCGCGTGGTACAAGGTCGTCGATGCCTCCAACTGGGAAAGTATCGCCGAGGTTCGCAAGACTTACCCCCACGCCGACCAAGTCGGCAAGTTCACGGTCTTCAATATCGGCGGGAACAAGTTCCGGCTGGTCGTGGTCGTTCGCTACAAGTACGGAAAGGTCTACATCCGTCGCGTGATGACGCACGCCGAATACGACAAGAACGACTGGAAGGAGGAGTAGCATGACCACACCCACAAAGAAGAATACCTCACCCGGTTGGGTGGCGGAGTACATGGAGCTCGTCGCACGCCTCCCGCTGGTGCCTATTACGAGCGACAGCAAGCTGGATGCAGCGTCAAAAAAGATCGACGAGCTTCTGGATCGCGACCGTCTTGGGCGGGGCGCTGAGCGTTACCTGGAGGTCCTGTCTGACCTTGTCGAGAAGTACGAGAACAGCCGCCACGCCGTTGAGAGGGTCTCCGACGCCGAGTTGCTCGAGCACCTTATGGACGCTAAGGGGGTGCGTGCGGCCGAGGTCGCTCGAGAAACCAAGATCGTCGAATCAACACTTTCGAACGTGCTCAAAGGAAAGCGCGCCTTCACACGCGAGCACATCGGCAGGCTATCGCGTTACTTCGGCGTGGGCCCCAGCGTCTTCACTTATTAAAGCGCCTTTACGCTCCGCCCAGGACCCGCTTCCGGCCCGCCACGCGCTCGCGGAGCCGCTCCGGGTCGTCGTCCGGCGTGGCTTCGATCAGGCGGCGGGTGTAGTCCTCTTTTGGTGCGGCGTAGATCGCCTGCGACGGGCCGAACTCGACGATCTTGCCGGCGTTCATCACCGCCATCATGTCGGCCATGAACTTCACGACCGACAGGTCGTGGCTGATGAAGATGTACGTGAGCCCGCGTTTCTCTTGCAGCCGTTTGAGCAGGTTCAGCACCTGCGCCTGCACGGACACGTCCAAGGCCGAGACCGACTCATCGCAGACGATGAACTCCGGCTCGACGGCGATCGCCCGGGCGATGCAGATCCGCTGCCGCTGGCCGCCGGAGAACTCGTGCGGGTAGCGCCGGAGGTGCTCGGCCTTGAGGCCGACTTCTTCTAAGAGCGCAGCGGCGCGGTCGCGGCGCTCCGATTTTCCTTTCACGAGCCGCTGCACGACCATCGGTTCGGTGACAATCGCCTCGACCGTCATCCGCGGGTTGAGCGAGCCGTAAGGGTCTTGGAAGATGATCTGCATGCGGCTGCGCATGCGGCGCATCTCGCCGCCGCTGAGGTGCGCCACGTCCGTGCCGTCGTAAACGACCTTGCCGGCGGTCGGCTCGATGAGCCGCAAGATCGCCCGGCCGGCGGTCGTCTTGCCGCAGCCGCTCTCGCCCACGAGGCCGAGCGTCTGGCCGCGGTAGATGTTGAACGAAATGCCGTCCACGGCCCGCACGTGGTCGACCACGCGGCCGAAGAAGCCGCGCCGCACCGGGAAGTGAACCTTCAGGTCATCGACCGCCAGCAGCGGCTTCGTCCCCTCGTCCACGGCCGTGGTGTCGGCGGTGTGGGTGGTCTCGTCCCAAGGGTGGCCGATCGCGGTGAGCTCGCTCTTGGGGTGCAGCAGCGGGCCGCGACCGTGCTCGGTCATGCGGCGGATTTTTTCTTCGTCGAGGCTCTTCTCGAATAACCTCACCTCGCCATCGGGAAGAATCTCTTCGCCCATGAAGTCGGCCACGGTGGGCAACAGACGGTACTTCGACTCGAGCCGCGGCCGGCAAGCCAGCAGGCCCTTGGTGTAAGGGTGCTGGGGCGACTCGAAGATCTGCAGCACCGGCCCCTGCTCGACGACCTTTCCGCGGTACATCACGAGCACCTCGTCGGCGATCTCGGCGATCACGCCCAGGTCGTGCGTGATAAACAAGATCGCCATGCCGCGGTCGTCGCGCAAGCGGCGGAGGATGTCGAGGATCTGGGCCTGGATCGTCACGTCGAGCGCGGTGGTCGGCTCGTCGGCGATCAGCAGCTTGGGGTTGCAACTGAGCGCCATGGCGATCATCACCCGCTGCTTCTGACCGCCGGAGAGTTGGTGGGGGTAGCTGTCGACGCGCTGCGCGGGCTCGGGGATGCCGACCTCGTTGAACAGCTCGATGGTGCGCTGCCGGGCCTCGCTCTTCGACATCCCCTCGTGCAGCTCGAGCGCCTCCATCACCTGCGAGCCGACGGTGAACACCGGGTTCAATGAGGTCATCGGCTCTTGGAAGATCATGCTGACGTCGGCGCCGCGGATCTTGCGCATCTCCGGCTCGGGCAACCGCACAAGGTCTTGCCCCAACAGCGCGATGCTGCCGGTCTCGATCTCGGCCGAGGAGGCCAAGAGCCGCATCACGGAGAGCGACGTGACGCTCTTGCCCGAGCCGCTCTCGCCCACGACGCCGAGCGTGCGGCCCGCCTCGATGCGGAGCGTGAGATCGTCAACGGCCTTCACGACCCCTTCCTCGGTGTGGAAGTAGGTGCGTAGGTCTTGGATGTCGAGTACGGCTTCGGTCACGGTCTTGTCCGTTGAATGGCCACAAAAAGGCACTAAAAGTCACAAAGAGGGGTCGGGGGCGTCGAGGACGTACTTTTTGATGTAGAGCGTTGGGGCGCCGAAGTTAATCAAGAGACCGTTCTCCATTCTGGAGGAACGGAGGTAACCGAGCAATTGAGCAATGTGCTCGTTCACAATCGATTTGCAAGCTTTAAGTTCAACGATCAGCACCCCCTCAATGAAGAGGTCAGCGAAGTAATCGCCGAGCACGGTTCCGTCCTCGTCGAGAACAGGCAACGGATGCTGTTGCTTCACTTCGATCCCCAGCTTGCGAAGCCTGCCGCTCAATCCATTCTCATAAACCTTCTCCAAATGCCCGTGACGGAGATAGGAATGGAGATCGTAGCTCGATTGCCGAACGATGTCGCACAACTCGTTGATGCTTCCCCAAGTGGCGGCCATCGCTCCCCTCTTATTTCGTGCTTTCTTCGTGCCTTTTCGTGGCTATTCTAATCGCTCTGCTTGAGCCGCGGGTCGGTCGACTCTTGCAGGCCTTCGCCGATCAGGTTGTAAGCGAGCACCGTCAGGAAGATCGCCGCGCCGGGGAAGAAGATCAGCCACCAGGTCTGTTGGATCGTCGCCCGGCCGGCCTGCAGCAGCGCGCCCCAGCTCGGGTTGGGCGGAGGCGGGCCGAAGCCGAGGAAGCTGAGGCCGCTCTCGAGCAGGATCGCCGACGCGATGCCGAACGTGATCGGCACCAAGATCGGCGCCAGGGCGTTGCGCAGCACGTGGCGGAAGATGATCCGTGGCCGGCTGGCGCCGATCGCGCGGGCGGCGGTGACGAAGTCCATCTCCTTGAGTTTCATGAACTCGGCCCGCGCCAGGCGCGCGATGCCGGTCCAGCGCGTCAGGCCGATCACGGCCATGATGTGCCAGATCGTCGCCTTGTCGACGATCGCCAAGAGCGCCAGGATCAGCACCAGCGCCGGGATGCAGAGCACCAGCTCGATGACGCGGCTGAGCAAGATGTCGGCCCAGCCGCCGAAGTAGCCCGCCAGCGCCCCGACCACCACGCCGACGATCGAGGCGATGCCCATCGACACGAAGCCGACCACCAGCGCCGTACGCGAGCCGTGCACCATCTGGGCGAACACGTCGACGCCCTGCTGGTCCGTGCCGAACAGGTTGAGCGAGCTCGGCTTGCCCTCGGCGCCGAACGGGTTGCCGGGCCGCCCGGGCCACTCGTCGTCCATCACACGGCGGTAAGGGTCTTGGTAAACGAGCGGCCAGATGGCCCAGCTCTCGGGGTCTTTCTCCTTAAACTTCGCGTCGCTGTAGCGTTTGCGGAAACGGTCTTTCTGGAAGACGGGGTTCTCCCAGCGGGGGTTGAAGTAGCCCATCGCCGGGAAGTAATAGCCGCCTTTGTAGTAAGCGACCACCGGCTTGGTGCCCGCGATCGCCGGCGAGAAAAGCGCCACAACCACGAGCAGCAGCACGAACAGCAGCGCGACGACCGCCAGCCGACGCTGGCGGAACTTGCGCCACGCCTCGCCCCAGAACCCGGCCGAGGGCCGCGTAGAGATAGCCGACAACGACGCCTCGGGCGAGACGGTCGTCGGCTGCGCCTGCACGGCCGACGCCTCGGCGTGCAACTCGGCCCGTTCGGCGGGGCGTTCTTCGGGAGGGTTGTTCGGGTCGGACATGGGAGGCTTCAGTGGTACGTGACCCGCGGATCGACCACCGCGTAGAGGATATCGGCGAGCAACTGGCCGACGAGCGTCAGCAGCGAGAAGACGAGCGTCAGGCCCATGATCGTTGGGTAGTCGCGTTCGCCGATCGACTCGAAGAACAGCGTCCCCATGCCGGGCCAGGCGAAGATCCTCTCGAGGATGATGCCGCCCGACAGCAGCGAGGGGAGCGTGAGCCCCATGAGCGTGACGAGCGGGATCAGCGTGTTGCGGAAGGCGTGGTGCACGATCACCCGCGCGGGCGAGAGCCCCTTGGCGCGGGCGGTGCGCACGTAATCCTGGCGGATCGCCTCTTCCATGTTGGCTTTGATGAAGCGGGTGTAGTACGCCAGCGAACCGTAGGTAAAGCAGGCCACGGGCAAGATGGCGTGGTGGGCGACGTCGAGCGTCTTGCCCCAGAACGAGAGGCTCTCGTACGTCTGGGTGTCGACGATGCCGGTGAGCGGCATCCAGCCGAGCTTCACGGCGAACACGATCTGCAGGTAGAGCGCAGCCACGAACGACGGCAGTGAGTAGAGCATGTAAAGCACCGTGCTCATGCCGCGTTCAGCCGCCGTGTTGCTCTTCACGGTCGACCACAGCCCAAGGGGGATCGCCAACAAGTAAGTGAGCACCAGCGACGTGACGGTGAGCAGGAGCGTGGCGGGGACGCGGTCGCCGATCAGCTTGGCCACCGGCTCCTTGCGCGAGATGGAGCGTCCCATGTCGCCGCGCACGAGGTTGCCGATCCACACCACGTACGCCTGCGGCCACGGCTTGTCGAGGCCGTAGAGCTTCTCGAGCCGGGCGAGGCTCTCGGGGCTCATCTGTCGGCTGGGGTCGCCCCCCTCGGCCAGGGTGAGCGGCGTGCCGGGCATGTTGCGCACCAGGGCGAAGATCACAAACGTGATCATCGCCAGCGTCATCGCGCCGATCATCAGGCGCCGGATCAGGTAGTTGAGCATGGTCACGCTCCTCTCCCCATCAAGGGGAGGGGAGACTTACTCCTTCGGGAACCACAAACCCAACAAGCCCGGCTGCACGCCGTAGGGGTCGCGGGGGCTGAAGTTGAAACCGCGCAGCCGCTTGTCAAAGCCGTACAGCGACTTGCGGTAGAACAGCCACAGGTTCGGCTGGTCCTCGTAGAGGATCTCGTGGATGCGGGCGTAGAGGGCGGCGCGTTTCTCGCGGTCGAACTCTTTCTGCCCCTGGCGGAACAGCTCGTCGACCTCGGGGTTGCTGTACTGGCTGAAGTTGCGGCCGCCGCCGGTGGCGAAGATGTTGTCCAGCGTGGACGGGTCGGTCCCCGTGCCCCAGCCGCCCATCAGCGCCTGGAACTTGTGGTCCAGGGCCAGCTGGGTCTTCACCGTGAACTCGACCGGCTTGACGTTGCAGACCACGCCGATCTGGTCGAGGTTGTCCTTGAGCAGCGTGCAGGCCTTGATCGCGTTGGGCTGCTGGTAAGTGATCAGCGTGAACTCGAACGGGACGAGCCGGCCGTCGATCTCCTTGTCGCGCACGCCGTCGCCGTCCGAGTCGTCCCAGCCCGCTTCGTCCAGCAGGTCCTCGGCCTTGTCGAGGTCGCGGACAAACGGCTCGACGTCCTGCGAGGCCATCCACGCCGCGGGATTGAAGATCCCCGTGCCCTGCTCGACCAAGCCGTAGAACACGCTCTGCAGCATCTCATCGAAGTCGAACGCGTACGCCATCGCCCGTCGCACGCGGGCGTCGCGGAAGATCGGGTCCTTGGTGTTCCATTCGATGTGGAACTCGGTCCATTCCAGGCCGCTCGCCTTCGTGTTGCGCTCGTAAAAGTCGTCGCCCTTGGTCTGCGTGAGCCACTGCTCGGCCGTGAGGCGAGCGTCTTGCAACTCGCCCGACTTGAGCGCCAGCAGCGTGGTGTTCGGGTCGGTGATAATGCGGTAGCGAAACTCCCTAAGATACGGCCGGTCGCGCACCTGCTCGCCGTCGTGCATGTACCACGACTCGCGGCGGCGGAGCACGATCTCCTGGCCGCGCGTGCGGCTGGCGTACTCGTAAGGCCCGAGGGTGACCGGCTTGAGCTCGTGCTTCAGGTGATGGTCGCTCGCCATGAGCGTCGGGTCGTCCTCGAGACTCTCCTCGTAAACGTGCTTGGGGATCATCGGGAACTGGATGTTCTCGGTCCACGAGGCCAACGGCTCGCGGTGGAACATTACGACCGTGCGGTCGTCGTAGGCGTGCACCCAGCGCAGCTTCTCGACGGTCGACCGGACCGCTGGGATCGGCGCCCGCGGGTCCATGATCGTGCGGTACGAGAACTCGACGTCGTGCGCCGTGAAGGGCGTGCCGTCCGACCAGGTGAGGTCGTCGCGCAGCACGAACTTGTCGTACATGCGGTCCTCGCTCGCCTGCCACGACTCGACCGCCCAGCCAACGGCGCGCGGCGTGAAGTCGGCGTCGAAGCCGATCAGCTGCAATCCGGTGAGTTCGAGCAGCTCGAACTCCACGGTGGAGTTGATCATCACCGGGTTGAGGCTCTTGGCGTCGGCGCTCACGTGGTGCAGGAACACCGCGTCGTAGTCGACCTCTTCGTCGCTGGCGGGGAGCTGGCGGACGACACTGTAGATCTTTTGGTTCGACTCGTCCGAGTCGTTGCGTAGCGCCATCGCCTCGGCCTCGCTCACCAGGGGCGGCTCGCCCGCCAGCCGCTCGCGCAGCGTCTCCCTGGCGTTGAAGACCGGCATGTCGACCCAGGCGGCCGAGGCGTCGATCTCTTCGAGCGGCGGCGGATCGAACGGCTCGAGCTCCGTGCCGAGCGCGGAGACCCCTGCCTCGGTCGTCTCTTCCGGCTCTTCCGCAGGCTGTTCGGAGGTCTCCCCTTCGCTGCTGGCGGCCGGTTCGCCCGGGACGTCGCCTCCCGGCCCGCCGCAGCCGACCGACCACACGAGCGTCGCCAGCAGCAGCAAAGGGATCGGCGACCACACGCCGGGGCGCCGGCGCACGCAGAGGGTTCGGTCCGTCATTGTCAAAGCGTCGTCCGTGGAGGGGGGTCGCGTCGGAAAGGCGCGGCGTTCGCCCGCATCGCCGGGCGCCGCTCGGCGGGACCACGCTTGCGCAGCCCCACCAATCGTCGCAATCTAGCACGACGCTTTCTCGCGGGTCAACGACACTGTGATCCGGCCCGCGGGGCCGATAGCGGCCGCTACTCGATCAGGTAGCTGAAGTCGCTCACGTAGAGCTCGTTGATCGGCAGCCCCGGCAGGCCCCGGCGGACTTGCAGCTGGATGCGACGCCGCAGCCGCGCGAGGTTCGGCTCCTCGAACTCCTCAGGCAGGGCGATCCGTACGGCCACGAGCACGGCGTCGCCCAACCGGCCGCGTCGCGCCTCGAGCTTTTGGCGGAAGGCCTCGGCCTCGTCCTCCGGCACGGAGGTGAACAGCGTGAAGGAGAGCCGCACCTTGATGCCCTCGGTCGCCCGCGAGTCGCGGATCCTGAAGTCGCCCAGCTTCACGCCAACGGGCGCCGGTTCGGCCTGCTCCTCGTCGCCCGGCTCGGCAGCCGGCTCGGCGGCGGCCGCCGGCGTCGCGGCGAGCGCGAGCAGCGTGGCGACCAGCAGCAGCGGGAGCAGAAGCGTCGGATACGACGCAGCGGGGCGTGTGAACATGGGCGTCATTATTTGGTCGGCGTTCATTACTTGGGCGGCTGTCTGGGCGGGCTCGCGTAAGGGGGGAGCGATCAAAGCGGCTCGGCGCGGATCACGGGGATCACGAGACGGTGGACCATGCCGCCGCCTAGCAGTGGTTGGATCTCGTCGAGCAGACGCGCCTTGAGTGTGACGAACCCCTCCTCGCGCAGGTCGTCCGAGCGGGTGCTGCGGCAGACGCGGATCACGCGATCGCGGATCTTGTTCTTGTGGATCCGGGCCAGCCGTTTCACTTCTGAGTGATCGCGTTCCGCGACCAGCACGAACAACTCGAACTTCAGCTGCATGAGCGTCACGGTGTCGCCGTCGGAGCCGGTCTCGCCGGGAGTCGGGGGGATCGGCACCACGAACTCGCCGATCTCCGCCTCGGCGTACGCCTCGCGGTCGGGGAGTTGCTCGATCGCGTCGAACTTCAGCTGCCCTTCGCCCGAGCCGCAACCCGAAGCGCCCGCCAGCAATAGGCACGCGCCGAGGGCCGCCACAACAGGCGCCATTTGGCGGCGTGGTCGGCGGGGGCGTCGGCGGGTGGAGAAAGACGGCATGGGAGTGGGAACGGTGTGGTTGCTTCGTGCGCGGCCGCCGGTGGTCCCGGCTAGTCGTGCTGAAAAGTACGTCGCGGCGCGGACCGGCGACGTAAGCTTCAGAGGCGAACCCCCGCCGCTCGGCAATCCCCCTGCGCCAGTCGCAACGATCGCACCGATGATGACGCCCGTACGCACGTTACCGACCCGCCGCCCCCCCGCACGCCGGGCGATCGTGGCGGTGCTGTGCGCGGTCGCGGCGGCCGGTTGCTACGACCCGACCACGCTCGTCGAGCGGATCCGCACAAACGCCACCCGCAACCGACTCGAAGAGATCCCGCTCGGCACCTTCGCCGCCGTGTTGCCGCGCGACATCGAGACCGGCGAAATACTCGAGGTCGAGCTGAGCATTTACGGCGAGGCGGCCCGCTACCGGGTGGCCGAACTCAAGAGCGAGCTCGAAGCTAAGGAATACCTCATCCGCGATGAGTTCAGCAAAAGGCTCCGCCTGATCGACAGGTCGGTGCTCACCGACCCGCACCTGAATCAGGTGCGCGAGGAGCTGCACCAGATCGTGAACGACACGCTCGACGAGCCGCTGATCGACACGGTCGGCGTGTCCAACGTGCTGTTCCTGCGTCATTGACGCCAGGACCGCTCCCCGCCGCGCCGCTCGAGCGCGTCAGAGACTCACCTCGCCGCCGGGTCGCTCCGGGGGCGGGCCGCCGGACGGCGGACCTTCCCCTCGCCTTTGACGACCGTCGTCGCGGGGCGGGCCGCGGCGACCGCCGCGGAAGCCATCGCCGCCGCGCCCCGAGGGCCCGCGGCGCCAACGCGGGGCGCGCATCATCCGCTCCAAGTCGAGGCCGTCGAACTCCCGCTCTTGCCGCCGCTGGTCGAGTTGACGCAGCATCTCGTCGGCCGGCAGCGTGAGCAGCTCCTGCACCTCGCCGTCGGACAGCTCGTTCGCGAAGAAGGATTTGACGTCCGCCGGCACGTCGCTCTCCTTGAGCGCCACGAGCACCCGCCGCAAGCGCTCGGTGCGACGATCGGCCTCGGGGGTCGACTCGACCCAACGGCGGCTCCGCTCGGGGAGCACGGCGAGCAGCTCGGGCTCGATCGTTCGCCAGTCGTCACGCAGCTCGCGCGCTGCGTCGGGCGTGACGAAGAACTGCAACGGCCACTCGCGCAGCCGGTCGGAGGCGAACGACAGCGCGATGACCGCCGCGAGCGGGTCCGACTCGAGGCCCTCGCGCATCTCGCCCAGCCGGCGCCGCACCTCGGGCGGGAGGTCGCGCGATTCGAAGCGGTCGAACCGCTCGACGAGGCCCCGACCGGCGGGGGTGGCGGCGAGGCGCTCGACCGCTTCGCGCAGCTTGGCGGCCTCTTCGGGGGTGAGCCGGTACAACGACTCGCGCCGCTCGTTGCGCAGCTCGCGTTCGACCCGCCTGACCCGTTCGTCGGCGCCGAGCCGTCGCAGCGTCGCCTGTTCGGCGGCGGACTGGTGCGACAACCAGTTCTGGTAGCTGAGCAGCGTGCGGAGCAGCGACTCGGCCCGCTCGTGGGCGGCGAGCGACGCGGCGTTGCCGAGCAGGCTCTCGCGTTTCTGCGGCGTGAGCCCGGCGAGCCGGGCCGCCCGCTCGCGGAGCTCGGCTTGTTGCTTGTCGGTCTGGGTCTCGAACCACGCGCCGCGTTCGCGGAACGAGGCGCCCTGCATCACGAACCAGGCGTCGGCCTCGTCGTCGAAACCGGCCGGGGCCTCGCCGGCGAGCATCTCGCCCGCCTCCGCCTCGAGCCGCTCGAGAAAAGCCACGTCTTGGTACTGCCCGAGGGCGTCGACCTGCATCACCGCCGGCAGGCTGGCCAGCATGCGGCGGTGCGGCTCGTTCGCGGCCCAACGGGCGCCGGCGAAGCCGACGAGCAACGCGGCGGCGGCGATCGCCACGGCCGCAACGTGCGAGCGGCGCCGCTGGGTCGGCAACGCCGCGGTCATGCGGGCGACCTCGTCGCGGGCCTCGAGGGCGACCATCTCGATGGTCGATTGGGCGAACTCTGCGCTCACGTCGCCCGTGGGCAAGTCGTCGAGCGCGTCCCAAGAGAGACGCAACCGACGCAGCTCGTCGCGGGCGGAGGGGTCGCGCTCCAGCAGCGCCTCCAAGGCGACACGCTCCTCGGGCGCAAGCTCGCCGTCGAGGTAGGCCGTCAGCTGCTCGTGCAGCGGGTCGGCGGGCGCGGCGTCTTCGGCCGATTCTTCGCCGTGCGGGTGCTCGCGGTTCATCGCTCTGCCCTCCTGGCGGTGGTGTCGCCTGGGGGCGGCGTGTCGGCGACGGGCGGGTCGACTAGGTACGGCTCGAGTGATTCCTTAAGCTTGCCGCGGGCGCGGGCGATGAGCGACTTGATCGCCTGGGGCGTCATGCCCATCACCTCGCCGATCTCGGCGTAGTCGAGGTGCTCGAACTTGGAGAGCAGCACCGCGGTGCGCTGCCGGTCGCCGAGGCCCTCGACCGCTTGGCGGACCACCTCACGCAGCTCGCTGCGGTCGAACTGGCGGGTCGGCATCAAGCCGCTGGCGGCCGAGCTGATCGTGTCGATCGTCACGGCCCCCGAGGCGGCCGGGTCGGGCGCGGCGAGGTTCACTTCTTTGCGCCGCGCCAGCGTGCGGCGGGCGTTCGACGCCACGTTGTTGGCGATCGTGTAGAGCCACGTGGTGAACTTCGACCCCGGCACGTACCGCTCACGCGAGCGGTAAACGCGGAGGAAGACGTCTTGGGCTAGGTCCTCGGCCATGTCCGAGCGGCCGACCAGGTAGCCCATCAGCGAAACGAGCTTCGCCTGGTGGCGGGCCATCAGCTCCTCGAAAGCCAGGGCGTCTCCCTCCCGCACGCGCAGCATGAGCCGCACGTCGGGGTCCGACTCGGTGTAGCGCCGGATCGTGCTGTCGCTCGTGGCCAAAGGGGCGGGCTCTCGGGCGGGGGACGCGGTGGGAGAGAACCCTTATTGTAAGCGGCCGAGCGGGGCGGGGTTAGGTGCGCGGGGAGGGGCTCGGGGTTTTGAGGGGCTAGGAATTAGGGGCTAGGGATCAGAACGGGACGCCGGCGAAGCCGTCGCTTCCTCTCCTAGCCCCTAGCCCCTAATTCCTAGCTTCTAAGCCCCTCCCACCACCTCGCGCTCCTTACAGCAAGCTGTCGATCAGCAGGCGTAATTTCCGCATCTCGCCCGAGTGCTCGAAGCCCTCGAGCGGCTGCATCTCGATCGAGAGGGCCCGGTTGTAGCCCTCTTTCGAGAGTTGGGTGACCAGGCGGCCATAGTCGACTTCGCCTTGGCCCACTCGCACCTGGAAGCTCTCTTTACTCGTGTCGCGCAGGTGGACATGGCGCACGTACGGCAGCAGCTTGTCGTACTGCCGGCCCGCGCTCTCGCCGTACAGGAAGCAGCTGGGGTCGAGCGTCACGCCGAGGCCTTTGACGTGGTCGCAGAACACCGCGGCGGTGTCCGGGTCTTGGGTCATGCAATCGACCTGCGTCTTGAGAGCCACGACGGCCCCCTCGAAGGCGGCGATGGCGGTCATCTTCTTGAGCCGCTCGATCTCTTCGTTGAACGGCGTGCCGATCTCGGACGAGGGGACGACCAGCGTGGCGACCTTGATCGCCTTGGCGAGCTTGCAGCACGCCTCGAACTGCTCGTAGAAGGCGTCGCCCGTCGCCTCGATCTCGAGGCTCAGCGCCGCCACGTCAAGCCGACGCGTGTCGCCGCACACGTTGATCGCCCGCTCCAGGTCGGCGGCCACGGCCGACGGGGCGAGCCAGCCGTCCTTTTCGTGCAGCGCGAGCTCCACGGCGGTGAACTGCAAGTCGACCAACCGCCCGAGCACCTCCTCGCTGCTGAGTTCAGGGAAGCATGTTGTCGAAGCGCTAACAAACACCGGTGTCACTCCTTTGCTGGCCTCAATGGCCTCTGGTTCGGTCTTGGCTGACCGTTGCTGGCTCGAAACCGACCGGGCGCCTCGGCCACGCGGGCCCCGTGAAAAACCCTCGCACGCCATCTGGCGATTGAACCCGCCGTGTCCGTGGCGAAGGGAGCCCGCGGGTCGGCGCGCGGGGCCGTTACTGTAGCGGCAGCCAAGCGCGGAGGGCAACACCCGCGCAACTATCTCCGCCCGCCGGGGGCGCCTACAATAGCGACGGGCCGCGGCGCCCGGCGTCTGGCCCCCCATTACCGAATCGAGCCTCCCCCCACACGAGACCCGAAGCTTGAGCGAACACATCCCCCTCGAACCCGCCGGCCCGGCCCGGACGCCCGTGCAGACCATCGTCCTGCAGCCCAAGGAGAGCCTGTTCGGCCGGTTCGGCAAGTTTCTCCTGCTAGCACTCGGCCTGTGCGTGGTGTCGATGATCGGCATGGCCGGCGCGATGGAGAGCTACTTCAGCCCCGAGGGCGCCCCGCAAGAAAAGTACCACTCGCTCAGCAAAGAGGCCGACAAGAAGATCGCCGTCGTCGACGTGAGCGGCACGATCATCGAGTCCGACACCTTCGTCAAGCAGCAGATCGATCGGGTCCGCGAGGACGAATCGGTCGTCGCCGTGGTGCTGCGGATCAACTCGCCCGGCGGCACGGTCACCTACAGCGACTACCTGCACCACCACCTGCGCGAGCTCGCCGAGGAGCGCGACCTGCCGCTCGTGGTGAGCATGGGGAGCCTATGCGCCAGCGGCGGCTATTACCTGGCGATGGCCGTCGGCGACGAGCCCGACACGCTGTTCGCCGAGCCGACCACCTGGACCGGCTCGATCGGCGTGATCATCCCGCACTACAACCTCACCGGGCTGATGGAGACCTGGGGCGTGGAGAACGACTCGTACGCCAGCGCCGAGCTCAAGCAGATGGGCAGCCCCACGCACGAGCCCTCGGAGCGTGAGCGCGAGGTGCTCCAGGAACTCGTCGACGAGTCGTTCGAAGGGTTCAAAGAGATCGTCCGCGGCGGGCGGCCGGAACTGGCCGACGACCCCGAAAAGCTCACCGCCGCGACCACCGGTCAGATCTTCACCGCCAAGCAGGCGCTCGAGTTGGGGCTCGTCGACGAGCTCGGCTTTATCGAGGAGGCGGTCGCCCGAGCGGCGGAGCTGGCCGGCGTTTCCGCGGACGAGGTGCGCTGCGTGAAGTACAAACGCCCGGTCAGCGCCTTCGACTCGCTGCTCGGCGCCAGCGCCCGCTCGCGGGGCGGCTTGGGCCTGGGGAGCGAGATGCGGGCGTTGCTCGACCTGAGCACGCCGCGGGCTTACTACCTCTGCACGCTGCTGCCCGCGCTGCTCGAGAACCAAGGGCGATAGACGGGTGGAATGACCAAGCCCCAATAACCCTACAGGGCGGGATCCAAAATCCATTGGTCATGGGGGCTTGGTCATTTAGCCCCGCTTCATGCGTCGTCCTCGACTACGATGAGTAGGGCCTTCGGTCCATTTACAATCGCACCCCCACCGACCGATCGACGAACCCCGTGGTTCAAGACAGCTCCACTACGCACTTGTTCGACAACCTCGACGCCCGGCTCGCCGAGTGGGCCGAGCGGAACGGCCTGCCCGCCTACCGGCGCAAGCAGGTGCGCCACTTCCTGTTCGAGCAACGCGCCGCGGACTGGGACGCGATGACCGTGCTCCCCAAGACGCTCCGCGCGCAGCTGGCCGAGGAGCTGCCGCTGTGGGCCGCCGAGATCTCCAAGCACAGCGTCTCGAAGGATGGCGCCGAGAAGCTGCTGCTGAACCTCGAGCGCGGTGGCGTGATCGAGTGCGTGCTGCTCCGCGACACGGTGCGCCGCACGGTCTGCATCAGCACGCAGGTCGGCTGCGCGATGGGCTGCGTGTTCTGCGCCAGCGGCCTGGACGGCGTCGAGCGCAATCTCAGCACGGGCGAGATCGTCGAGCAAACGCTCCAGCTGCAGCGGCTGCTGGGCGCCGAGGAGCGGCTCAGCCACCTGGTCGTGATGGGCATGGGCGAGCCGCTGGCGAACCTCGACAACTTGCTTCCCGCCCTCGGCGAGGTGAGCCGCGACGACGGCCTGGGGATCAGCCCGCGGCGGATCACGATCTCGACCGTCGGCCTGCCGCCCGCCATCCGCCGCTTGGCGAGCGAGAACCCGCGCTACCGGCTGGCGATCTCGCTGCACGCCCCCAACGACGAGCTGCGCAACCAGATCGTGCCGGTGAACCGTAACATCGGCGTCGACGAGATCATGAGCGCGGCGGACGACTACTACGCGATCTCCAAGCGGCGGCTCACGTTCGAGTACGTGCTGCTCTCGGGCATCAACGACCAACCGGAGCACGCCCACCAGTTGGTGCGGCTGCTGCGGGACCGGCACGCGCTGCTCAACGTGATACCCTACAACCCGGTGGCGGGGCTGCCGTACGCAACGCCCACGACCGCCGCGCAGCACGCCTTCCGCGGGGTGCTTGAGGCGGGCGACATCCCGATCCGCTTCCGTCACCGCAAGGGCGACGACATCAACGCCGCCTGCGGCCAGTTGCGGCGCAGCACGCCGCCGGTGACGCAGATCGACACGCCGACGTGACCGCCTGAAACTACGGCAGGAACGAGCAGCGGCGATCCGGTTTCCAATTGCAAATTTTCAATTTCGAATTTGCAATTTTCAATTCTGCAGCTGGCTCACTCCGCCGGGATCTCAACCTCGGCGCCCTCGGGCTGGACCGGCGGCTCCGCGGCGCCCGGCGCTTCGCCGCGCATCCGCTGGCGGAACTCTTGCATCTGGCGCTCCATCTCGTCGAGCCGCTGCTGAATCTCGTTCTCGGGGTCAAAGCCCTCGAGCCCCGGCAAGTCGTCGCCGAATGCGCGCCGCCGTGCGGCGGGGGGCTGGAGGTCGCCCTGGTCGAGCCGGAAGTTCCGTGGCGCCGCCTGCTGATTGAGCATCTGCTCGACGAACGGCCGCAGGTCTTCGGGCAGCGCGGCGAGCGACTCGGGGTCGTCGCCCTCGACCACCCACTCCTCGTCGCCACGGCGCACGGTGATCTGCGCCGGCTCGTTGTTCTGCTGCGTGACGCTCACCGACACGCCGTTGGGCAGCTGGCGGAATTGGAACTGCTGCGCTTGCACGCGTCCGCCATTCGGGCCTTGGCCGAACGGGGCGCCGCGGAAGCCGAAGCCCGGCGGGCCCGCCCCCTCGCCGAACGCGCCGCCGAAGGCGTCGTCGAACGGGCCGTCCTCGCGGTCGAGCAACCCGGGCCAGCGGTCGTCCAACAGGTCGAGCAGCATCTGCTCGTCGACGCCGGGCGGCAGGTCGCCAAACATGCCGGGCTGATTAGGGAACTGCCGGTCGCGGCCCGCCTGCGGGACGCGTCTTCCGGGATTGGCGTTCTGGGGGCGTTCCTTGGGATCAACCCAAACGGTCTCGGGCCGGCCGCCGCGGATCAGCTCGAGCGTGATCCGCCCCTTCGCCTTGCCCTGCTCGTCGACCACCTCGACGAGGTCCTGCATCGAGGTGAGCGGCTTGCCGTTCGCGCGGACCAGCACGTCGTGCCGCTCGACGCCCGCCTCGGCGGCGGGGCCGTCCGGCGTGACCTCACGCACCAGCAACCCACCCTTGGGCAGGTCGAGGTGGGCGAGCAGCTCGGGGGTGATGTCGCCCCCGACCAGGCCGATGTAGTAAGGCGAGGGCGAGAGGGCCGGCTGGGGGGGTCCAAACCGTCCGCCGAAACCGGGACGCACGCTCCGGCGGCGCGGGTCGCGGGCGTCGCTCTGGCTTGGGTCGTCTTGCCCCTTGTCGGGGCCGATCTGCACGATCGTCCCCTCTTCCTCCTTCGCCTGCTGGGCCGTCGCTGCGCCGCCCGCCAGCACGCCGCTAGCAATCACGGCGGCCAACGCCGCCGTGAGCGGCGAGAAACAGCGGAGTCGATCGACCGAAAAATGACGGGGGAGAGGCATCGTCAGAAACCCTCGTTCGTGTTATTGCGGGGAGCCCGGGGGACCCGATTGTAACGGGCGCTGGCGCAATCGCAGCCGGGACTTTGGATCTATTGTTCGGGTACGCCCCGGGCCCGGCGGCGGTTCGCGCGTGGGGACGGCTCGCAAAAAAGGCGGCTCAGCAGGCCGCCGGGGCGTTGCCGAAGGCCCGCTGCGGGGGCCGCGACAGCAGCCACACCCACAACGCCGCCGCCGCCGCGAGGATCAGCAGGCTCACGTTCTGCGAGATGCTCAGACCGGTGCCCATGAAGGCCGTCTCGTCCGTGCGGATCACCTCGAGCAAGTATCGGGAAACCGGGTAGATCGTCAGCAGGATGGCCAGCACCTCGCCGTCGCGGCGCCGCGACGGGTAGTACGCCCACAGCAGCCACGCCAGCAGGGCGGCGTTCACCGCGCTATAGATCTGCGTCGGGTGGACCGGCAGGCTGCGCGTGCGGGGCTCGGCGGCAGGGACGCGCACCTCCTCGCCCGAGGCGAGCCGCAGCCGCAAGCCTTCGCCGCGTTCGTACGCCCGGCCGATCTCGGCGGCGGCCGAGTAGAGGTCGCCGACCGCGGCGCCGCCGATCGCCGTGACCGTCGCCCCCGGCTCGAGCCCGGTCGACGCGTCGGCCGACACGACGCGCAAACGCACGACGCCATCCTCTTCGAACTCGGCCATTTTGAAGCCGTAGAACTCGCCGCGGATGAGCTGGTCGACGTAGGGCGGGCTCCCCTCGGGGAAGGTGACGGCCCACGGCCGGTCGCACTCTCCGCCGTAGCAGCAGCCGTTCATCAGGCAGCCGAGGCGGCCGATCGCGAGCCCCGCCACGAGGCTCGGCGCCACCACGTCGGCCAACGCCAGCATCGGTATCTTGTGGCGCCAGGTAAACCACACGAACGCGAGCGACGCGCCGATCAGCGAGCCGTAAACCACAAGGCCCCCCTCGGTGAAGCGGACCACCTCGAAAAGCACTTCGCCCCACGGCTTGCCGGCGAACGACGCATCCCAGTACTCGGCGACGAAGAACAGCCTCGCGCCGGCGATCCCCGCCAGGAACATCCAAAAAGCGAGCGAGAAGATCGTGTCGGCCGACACGCCGTTGGCTTGCGCCCGGCGGACCGCCATCACCAGGCCCGTCGACACGGCCAGCAGCAGCATCACGCCGTAGCCGCGGATCGGGATCCCCTCCGGCGCAAAACGCGGGGCAAGCACGATCGCCACGGCGCCGATCGCCACCGGGCCCAAGTAGCCCCAGAAGTCTTGGTCGCGGCCGTGGCGCGCGGCGTGGCGCGTCATCAGCACCGCGGCGCCCACGATCCACAACGCCAGCAGCACGCCGACGCCGAAGACCGGCGCGCCGCCCCACTCCATCGGGATCCGGAACAACTCGCTGCGCATGCGTGTGGGGGTTAGGGGTTAGGGGTTAGGGGTTAGGGGTTAGGGGTTAGGGGTTAGGGGTTAGGGGCTGAATAACGAGAAGCGAGCATGACGCCGCGCACTAGCCTCTAGCCCCTAACTCCTAGCCCCTCCTTTATCCGATCGTCACGTTGTCGATCAACCTTGTTTTGCCGACGCGCGCCGCGATGGCGATCACCGTGGGGCCCTCGACGACCGCGACCGGGTCGACCGTCCCCTCGGCCAGCAGCGCGACGTACTCGACCTGAACGCCGCCGGTCGACGCGCAGTGGTCGAGCACCACGCGGCGCAGCTTCTCGGCGTCGTGCTCGCCTTGGGAAAAACTCTCTTCCGCCAGGCGCAGTCCCTGCGACAGGGCCAAGGCCCGCCGCCGTTCGTCCGCGCTGAGGTAAGCGTTGCGTGAGCTCATCGCCAGGCCGCCCGTCTCGCGGACGATCGGGCAAACGCGCACGTCGATCGGCACGCCCAAGTCGCGCACCATGCGACGCACGACGACCGTCTGCTGGTAATCTTTGCGGCCGAAGTAAGCGCGGTCGGCGGGTGCGAGCAGCATGAGTTTGAGCACCACGGTGGTGACGCCGCGGAAGTGCGTCGGTCGCTGCTCGCCTTCGAGCGGCGCGGCGACAGCGCCGGCGTCGACCGTCGTGCCGGCGCCCGGTGGGTACATCTCCTCGACCGACGGGGTGAAGATCCAATCGCAGCCCGCCGCGGCCAGCAGCTCGGAGTCACGTTCCAGATCGCGCGGGTAACGCTGGTAGTCCTCGTCGGGGGCGAACTGCGTCGGGTTCACGAACACCGACGCCACGGTGAAGTCGCACTCGCCGCGCGACGCCTCAACCAGGCTCAGGTGCCCCGGGTGCAGCGCCCCCATGGTCGGCACGAGCCCCACGGTCTTGCCCTCGGCTCGGGCCGCGGCGACCCGTAGACGCACCGCCTCGCCCGTGGTGAATTGCTCGAGTGGCATGACGAGAGGTTCGGTGGGAGCAAAACAGAGTTGGTCAGCCGCGGAGCCCGACTCACAGACCCATGATTGTTAGGTCCGGCCAGACGCATTGCAATGCGGCGGCCAGCTCCGCCCCGCGTTCGCCGGCCGGCGAAGCGGCGAGCACCAGCGTTGGGGCCGGCGCCGCGGCGACCCGTGCGGCGAAGGCGTTGCGTCCGTCGACCACCAGCTTGGGCACATGCCGAGGGGACCCGGGCCGTGCTAGCGAATCTTCGCCAACGGCGCCCACGGCAAGACGCGGAGCGATTTTTTCGATTGCGGCAACCAGCTCACGCGCTTCCGCCGACGAATCGGCGGCCACGGCGACGCGATCCTCGCCGCTGCTGAGCGTGCGGCGCAACTCGGCCACGGTGCGGCCCGTGGGGGGGTGCGGCATGTCGCCGCCGGCCTCGGCCGCCCCCTCCATGACGAACGGCCGGAAGGTCATCCGCGGGTGGGGGAGCCACAGCCGCGCGTCGTGGGCGACCGTCTCGCCCCACAGCAAGAGGTCGAGGTCGAGCGTGCGAGCTGCCCAGCGCTCGTCGCGGCGGCGTTCGAAGCTTGTTTCGATGGCGCGCAGCTCGTCGAGCAACCGCGCGGGCGGCAGATCGGTCCGCAGCCTCGCAGCGCCGTTGCGAAACGGCGGCTGGTCAGCAGGCCCCCCGACAGCGGCGTACTCGCGCCAAGCGCTGAGCGCCACAAGCTCGACGCCAGCCAGCGCTTGCAACGCTTGGACCGCCCCGTCAAGCGTCGCCTCGCTGTCGCCGAGGTTGGCTCCGAGGGCAACCAGGCAATCGGTCATCGGGAGGCGCCGTGCGGGACGTCAGGCGGCAACCGCCACGCCCCAGAGTTCCAGGGCCAGCGACCCTTAGGAGAAAGAAAAAAACAGGGAGGGACATCCTCATTCACGGCAGCGCCGCCGACGGTCGATCCATCAGTCGCGCCTCCCCGATATCAAACTGTCGAGCTGCCCTTTCGCTGACCGGCAACACAGCCACCGTGCGGCAACAGAGCGCTAAAAAACCCACGCGCTTGCGCCGCGGCGCAAGCGCCGTAGCCATTCTGGTCAAGGGTGAGTCGACAGAAACTTTTTCAGCTAGCACGCCGGGCGCCAAACCACCGACAAGAAATTACCCCTTTAAGGCGCTCGTTAAGCGTGCGGTCGAAGCTTCATCCTCTGAAGCACGGCGGCAGTTTTGCGGAGTCTCAATTAAAAGTCAAGCAGCTTTCACAAAGACGCATCGTTCTGCGTGTTCTCGGGTGCGATTGCAAACCGAATCGCGCGCGCCGCAATCGGATTGGCGCCGCGCGCTGCTCTTCGGCGCGAAGACGATGGCGCCGCGGATCGAGAGTCGCGGATCGCTCCGATGCGCAAGGCCGGCGCAATGCAGTAATCGAAAAGTCAAGGACTGCTGGTTCCTGTTCGTTGCGATAGAATGCGGTTAGCGACTTGCCGCTCCCGCCCCACCCGCCCTGACGGACATGCCCACGCCCTCCCCCGCCGACGACGCCCCGCCGATCGCCGCGGACCAACGATCCACGCAAGACGTCGATCCGCAGAGCAATCCACGCGCGACGGGCGGCTTCGATGGCCTCGCAGTCGCGGCGTTCGAGAGCCGCCGCCGCGACGAGATGCAGCGGATGATCGAGAAGCACGGCGGCCGCGCTAGGGTGAGCCCGTCGATGCAAGAGTCGCCGCTCGACGACGCGCGGCCGGCGATCGAGTTCGCCCACCGCCTGCTCGCCGGTCAGGTCGACGCGATGATCCTGCTCACCGGCGTCGGCACGCGGATGTTCGTCGAGCGTGTCGAGCGCCACGTCGGCCGCGACAAGCTGCTCGACGCGCTCTCCGACATCCCCACACTGGCTCGCGGCCCGAAGCCGGTCGCCGCGATGCGCGAGTTCGGCCTGAAGCCCTCGATGCGCGCGCCGGCGCCCAACACCTGGCGTGAGGTGCTCTCGACCCTCGACCGCGAGCTGCCGGTGGCGAACCTCACGGTCGGGCTGCAAGAGTACGGCGTGACGAACCCGAGCCTCGTGGCGGGCCTCGAGGCGCGCGGCGCGCGGGTCGAGCGCGTGCGCGTGTACGAGTGGGCGTTGCCCGACGACACGGAACCGCTATTGAAGAACGCCCGCCAGCTGGCCGCGGGCGAGACGGACGTCGCGCTCTTCACCTCGGCCAACCAGGTGACCAACCTGCTGATGCTCGCCGAGCGCGACGGCTTTGGCGACGAGCTGGTCGAAGGCTTGCGGCGGGCGATCACCGCATCGATCGGCCCGACCACCTCCGAGCGGCTGCGCGATCTCGGCCTGCAGGTCGACTTCGAGGCGACGAGCGGCGTGATGGGCAAGCTCGTCATGGAGACCGCGCAGCACGCCCACGAGTTGATCCGCCGCAAGCGCGCGCTGCGTGCGATCGTCGCCGCCGAGCCAGCGCCCGCGCACGGCGCCGCCGACGCCGACCGCCTCGGCGTGCTCCGCGCCGCAACGGCCGGGCAGCCTTGGGGCGACAGCGACTTCCTGCGGGCCTGCCGCCTCGAGAGCGTCGAGCGCACGCCGGTGTGGCTCATGCGGCAGGCGGGCCGCTACATGAGCGAGTACCGCGCGGTGCGCAAGAAGGTCGGGTTCCTCGAGCTCTGCAAGAACCCGCAGCTCTGCAGCGAGGTGATGTGCACGGCGGTCGATTTTCTCGGGGTCGACGCGGCGATCATCTTCAGCGATCTCTTGCCGATCCTCGAGCCGATGGGCATGGAGCTCGAATTCGCCCCCGGCGACGGGCCCGTGATCCACAACCCGCTGCGCGAAGGGCAAGACGTCGACCGCCTCGTCGACCTCGAGAGCGTCGACGCCCTGCATTACGTGGTCGAAACCGTCCGCCAAACCCGCGCCGACCTGCCCGAACGCCTGCCGCTTATCGGCTTCGCCGGCGCGCCGTTCACGCTCGCCAGCTACGCCATCGAAGGGGGTGGCAGCCGCAACTACCTGCACACCAAAACGCTCATGCTCCGCGACGAGGGCGCGTGGGCCGAGATCATGCGACGGCTGGCCCGCGCGGTGCGTCTGTACCTGAACGCCCAGATCGCCGCCGGCGCCCAGGCGGTGCAGTTGTTCGACAGCTGGGTCGGTTGCCTAGACCCCGCCGCCTACGAGCGCTACGTGCTGCCCTACACGCAAGAACTGATCGCGGGGCTCGACCCGCGGGCCGTAGTGATCCACTTCGGCGCCGGCAATCCCGAGTTGCTGCCGCTGATCGCCCGCGCCGGTGGCGACGTGGTCGGCGTCGACTGGCGAGTGCCGCTGGCCGACGCCTGGCGGCGTGTCGGAGCCGGCAAAGCGGTGCAGGGCAATCTCGACCCCGCGACGCTGCTCGCCGATCGGGCGACTCTAGAGCGGCGCGCCGGCGAGATCCTCACCAGCGTCGCCGGCCGCCCGGGGCACGTGTTCAATCTCGGCCACGGCATCGTGCCGCAAACACCGCCTGAGAACGCCCGGGCGCTGGTCGATTTCGTGCACAACCACCCGGTCGAGTAGCGGCCTGTAGGGAACGCCCTCTGTGGCGTTCCTGCCTTGGGTACTCGCTTTTCCGCCGGGGTTCGGAGCGCCACAGAGGGCGTTCCCTACAGCTGACCGCTGAGATAGACCCCCGGCAAGGTGCTGGGGGCAGCGCGATCACCGCCTCACGCCGAGGGCCGGCGGAAGTACTGGTACGCCAGGAGCACCTCGTACAGGTCGGACGAGATCGTGATCTCGTCGCCGCAGAAATCGTCGAGCCACGTGCGGTGGTTGGTCGCCGCGTCCATCAGCAGCGGCAGCACCGCGTCGACCGACAGGGTGATCTCTCGGGTGCGTGTCGTTGCGTCCGGGGTCACGACGACATCCGTCTCGTCGGGTCCGCGGTAGATCTTCAAACGGCTAGCGGCCATGCATCACTTCCTTGTGACTGCGCGATCGTTGTTGATTTTCTCGCTCCGAGCCCACCCTCTCCCCTTGCCCCGCCAGCAAGAGAGAACGGTTGGTCTTCTCCTGGGATCGGACAGAACGGTTCTGCGGGTTGAGAGTATTCTCAGATATTTATCCGTCGTTCCTGCTAGCATTGCCGGCGCACGCCCACCACCGACTTCCTCATCCCCCGCGCCATGGGCGTGACAAGCGTCGCCATGAATCGCCTCCACATCGTCGGCGGGAAGAACCACGGAAAAACGACGCTCGTTTGCGAGCTTGTCGAGCTGTTCGCTGCGCGGGGGCTGCGTGTCGGCACGATCAAGCACACGCACCACGCCCACGAGCTCGACACGCCGGGCAAAGACTCGCACCGCCACCGCAAGGCGGGGGCGGCGGTCGTGGGGATCCTCTCGCCGGGGCTCAGCGCGGTCTTCTGGCCCCCCGCCGACGACGAGCGAACCGACCGCTACGCGGCGTTCGCCCCGCGGATGGCCGGCTGCGACCTGGTGCTGGTCGAGGGCGACAGCGCGACCACCGCCCCCAAGGTCGAGGTCTGGCGCGAGGCGGCCGGCGGCGCGCCGCGGTTCGCGGCCGACCGCTCGACCCTGGCCATCATCAGCGACGACCCGCTGGGCGCGCCTCTCGCCGCGTCGCCCCTGCCGGTGATGCCGCGCTCGGCCGACGACCTCGCCGACCGGCTGCTGTCGCTGCTTGCCGCTGCTCGCCAAGACGGGACTCGCGGCTGACCGCTACCGGGTGGATACACGACCCGCACGACCACTCCGACCCGCAGGCGACTGCGTTGCATGCAGCCCGGCGGCTGAACCGTTCGATACTGAGGGATGGACCCCCAGGGGCCGGCGCGGCGGAGCGCGGGCCCCGATCCGATAGGACCCTCACGCAGCGGCGGACAATCTTTCATGTGGCGATCCTTCTTCTTAGCAATCGGCGTGTACTGCTGCCTGCTCGGGGCGGAGGCGTTGGCGATTGAAAAGGCGGTGCTCAAGCCGCAAATGAGCGGCGGCCAAGTCGTGCAGCCCGCCCGCGACCTGACCCCCCCCGACTGGGCCCCCTGGAGCTTGCTCGCCGGCGGGGCGGTGGTGGTGATTTATTCGTTCACGCTGCCGAAAAAAGTGTCGGATTGACCCCGACGCCAGCCCCGCGGCTGCAGGGGTTTTCGAGGCGTTTTTGCCTCCCCGGCGGCCTGGGCCGCTGAAAATCCTTGTTCTGCCGCTCCAGGGCGCCTATCATGACCAGATTCGGCGTTCTCCTTCGCTCCCGCCATGCAGTGGGGCGATCGACAACGGCGAACTTCGGGGCCCGCTCGACGGTCGTCCTCGACAAGACCCCCGGCTCCGCGGCGTACGCCTGCGAGCCCCCGGCCCGATCGGCCGCCCAACGCCCCCCTCACTAGACCCCCGTTCCGACACCTCCCCACGCCATGGCCACCGCAACGAAGACCGCGACCAAGTCCGAACTCACCTCCGGCGCCGACATCCTCGTGCAGTCGCTGGTGAACCACGGCGTGGAGACGATCTTCGCCTACCCCGGCGGCTGCAGCATGCCGCTGCACCAGGCCCTCACGCGCGTGGGCGACAAGCTCCGCACGATCCTGCCCCGCCACGAGCAGGGGGGCGCCTTCGCCGCCCAAGGCCTCGCGCGCTCCACCGGCAAGGTCGGCGTCGTGATGGCCACCTCCGGCCCCGGCGCCACGAACCTCGTCACCGCGATCGCCGACGCCAAGCTCGACAGCATCCCGCTCGTCTGCATCACCGGCCAGGTCCCGACCAAGGTGATCGGCACCGACGCCTTCCAAGAGACCCCGATGGTCGAGGTTTGTCGCGGCATCACGAAGCACCACTACCTGGTGACCGACGTCAACGACGTCGCCCGCGTCATGAAGGAGGCGTTCCTGATCGCCTCGACCGGCCGCCCCGGCCCGGTGCTGGTCGACATGCCCAAAGACGTGCAGCTCGGCAAGTGCGTGCCCGACTACGACTGCGACCTGAACCTGCCGGGCTACGACCCCACGCCCCCACTCGCCCCGGCCGAGCAGATCAAGCAGGTCGCCGCCGCGATCAAGCTCGCCAAGAAGCCGGTCATCTACGCCGGCGGCGGCATCATCATCGGCGAGGCCTCGGCCGAGCTCCGCGAGCTCGTCGAGAAGACCGGCATCCCGATCACCACCACCGTGATGGGCCTCGGCACGTATCCCGGCACCGACGAGCTGAGCCTCGACATGCTCGGCATGCACGGCAGCGTGTACGCCAACTACGCGGTCGACGAGGCCGACCTGTTGATCGCCCTCGGCGTGCGGTTCGACGACCGCGTCACGGGCAAGGTCGACGCGTTCTGCAAGCACGGCAAGATCGTCCACATCGACATCGACGCCGCCGAGCTCAACAAGAACAAGCCGGCCCACATCCCCGTGCGCGGCGACATCAAGCACGCGCTCACCGAGCTCAACAAGATCGTCGAGGCGCCCGAGATCGGCGACTGGGTCGCCAAGTGCAAGGACTGGAAGGCCGAGCACCCCTTCAAGTACGACGAGTCGTACCCCGGCATCACGCAGCAGCACGCGATCAAGACCCTCTGGGAACAGACCGCGAAGCTCGACCCGGTGATCACCGTCGGCGTCGGCCAGCACCAGATGTGGGCCGCCCAGTTCTACAAGTTCGACAAGCCGCGCACCTGGCTCAGCTCCAGCGGCCTGGGGACGATGGGTTTTGGTTTGCCGGCCGCCATGGGCGTGCAGGCCGCCTTCCCCGACCGGCTGGTGATCGACATCGACGGCGACGGCAGCTTCCAGATGAACATCCAGGAGCTCAGCACGATGGTGTGCGAGAAGCTCCCCGTAAAAGTGCTGCTGCTCAACAACCAGCACCTCGGCATGGTCGTCCAATGGGAAGACCGCTTCATGTCCGGCAACCGCGCCCACACCTACCTCGGCCCGATCGACAAGCCGGAGTGGAAGGGCGAGGGCGACGGCATCGGCGAGCTCGACCAGGCCAACCGCTACGCCGACTTCGTCGCGATCGCCAAGGGCTACGGCTGCGGCGCCGCCTTCGTCGACAAGAAGGAAGACCTCGAGGCCGCCATCCAAGAGATGATCGCCTACGACGGCCCCTACATCCTCGACGTCGTCGTGCCGTACCAAGAGCACGTGCTGCCGATGATCCCCGGCGGCATGACCGTCAAGGACATCATCACGGAGTGATCCGCCCGCGGGTCCGCCGGAGGCGGATTGGCTTTTCCAACAGCCGACGAGCCACGCTCGTCGGCGATCCAGGGGATACTCCTGAGATTTCCTTGTGCGCCGTGTCTCATTACGCACTTTGCGGCCCACCGTCTGTGACTGGGTAAGACAAGTCGACAAGTAATCGAGCCAAGGCAAGGTAGTCGATTCTGACTAACGTCGTTTTGCCAACTCTGGTATCCTGATGTAGTCAGCTCTCCGTCCGCCTTTGGGTCATCGACGTGCCGCCACCTTCCGCCATGCGCGACTACTACAAAGAGGTGTGCAAGTGGTTAGGCAAGTCTTATCCTACGATCGACCAAGCCCGCGATCGATCGAAGACGCAGATCAACAACCTTCCTTCTCACTTGGTCGGTCTCACCTTTGCGGAATCCACTGGCTTCTTAGTATTCGGGTCACTTGCCCGATCGGAATTCACTGAAGGCAGTGACCTCGACTGGACCTTGCTCGTCGATGGCCCTTCTGAACTTGATCACTATCAAACTTCTCTTGAGGTTCGAAAACGTCTTGTCAAAGAAGATCTGATCGAACCGGGAACTTCTGGCTTATTTGGCGGCATCACCAGCGGCCACGAGTTGCTGCACAACATTGGCGGCCTCGAAGACACAAACGCCAACATGACGCGCCGCCTGCTCTTGCTGCTCGAATCGGTTGCGATTGAGGGATCAACAACCCGAAACAAAGTTATCGCCAAACTTCTAGAGCGATACGTCAGATATGGCAGCAGCGTGGAGACCTTCTCCGCCGATGGTCTGAAGCCGCCGCGATTCTTGCTCAACGACTTTGTTCGTTTCTGGAGGACAATGGCGGTCGACTACGCAGCAAAGAAGTGGCTTCAGGCAGACAAGAAATGGGCGCTCCGAAACGCCAAATTGCGTTTCTCCCGAAAACTGATCTTTATGAAGGGGCTTTTGCTGTGCCTCGACTGCGAGCTGTTCCCAAAAGAGTGGCCCTGGAAAGACTTGAACGCCGCTGACTACGAGGGCATGCCCGAAAGCCGCTTGCAAGAAGGGCTCAAACGATTGATTGATTTGCCAGCCTTGGACACGCTCTGCCGTTCGGCCATTCTCCTCGGCGCCAAAGAGCCGGTAGCTGCAGCTCTGCGAAGTTACGACCTCTTCTTGTCGACTCTCAATGATGCATCGCAACGAGAGCACCTTAAGGGTGTGCCCTTTGAAGACGCCGAAATGGACGAAACGTTCAGCCAACTCCGCGTAGCCGGCAAAGAATTCGGCCAAGCGTTGGAAACCCTGCTGTTCGACTCCCACCCCAAGATGACCGCATTAGCCAAAGAATACGGAGTATTCTGATGAAACGAAGAATTGGATTCTCAACCGGTGCTCTCGCATATGGCGATTTCAAACGTGGCGTCGAGCTGCAGGACAGAGAGGGGGTAAGCGCTATTGAGTTGTCTGCGCTGCGCGCAAACGAACTTGATGGGGCTATCGAATCACTCCCCCTACTTAACAACCCCCGCTTTAAGTATCGGTCTTTCCATGCCCCCAGCGCTTTCGAAGGCATGAGCGATTTTGATGTCGCTGAAAAGCTAAAACCCGTTGCTGAACTCGGCATACCTATCGTAGTCCATCCTGACACGATCATTGATTTCGAACCTTGGAAGACTCTCGGTGACCTGGTTCTGATAGAGAACATGGACTCTCGCAAAAGCTGTTGCCGTACAGCGGACGAGATGCTCGGCTGCTTTGATCAGTTACCTCATGCGAGGTTCTGCTTTGACATCGGGCATGCGCGAGAAGTCGACTCAACGATGGGCGTAGCGATCGAGCTCTTGTCAATTTTTAAGTCACGCCTTGCCGAGATCCACCTTAGCGAGGTCGACTGGACGTGCCATCATATACCGATCAGCACATCCGCCGCACTCGCCTTCCAACGCCTCGCAAGAAGAATTCCCGAAGACGTGCCCGTAATAATAGAATCTGTCATAGATTCTGATTCGATCGACGCCGAACTGAAGATGGCGGAACGCTGCCTGGAACCAAACTCAGATCTGCTTAAAACCACGACGCGGGTGGCCCCGGCACTCTCCCGCACCCCCGCACAGTGAGCCCATCGGCTCGGCTGGGTGAGTGTCGGGGGCGAAGCCCAACAGGCGGCCCGGTTCGGATGCGTTCGTGACCTCCGGTGTTGCGCACCCCATGAATGAGACAGCAATTCACTACGAATCACGCTCGCTTGAATCGTGTCCAATCTTGTATGCGTACTCTCTACGAACTGTTCGTAGGGAGAATGAGCCGGCATGACGATCCTCGGACGAGTCGAATCGATCCAGGTCGGTCGCCCCCGACGCTACGACGACGGGGACCACTCGGCCAAGCCTTGGACCTCGGCGATCGACAAGGCGCCGGTCGCCGGGAGCGTCATGGTCGGCCCGACGAGCCTCGCGGGCGACGAGCAGGCCGACCTCGAGCACCACGGCGGGCCCGACAAGTCGGTCCTCGGCTACGCCGCCGCCCATTACGACGACTGGCAAACCGAGTTCCCCGACGCCCCGTTCGCCCCCGGCGGCTTCGGCGAGAACCTCACCTTCTCCGGCTTCGCCGAGGCCGACTGCTGCGTCGGCGACACGGTGCAAATCGGCGACTGCCGGCTGCAGGTCTCGCAGCCGCGTCAGCCTTGCTGGAAGCTCTCGCGTCGCTGGGGCCTCGCCAAGCTGGCCGTCCGCGTGCAGCAGACCGGGCGGACCGGCTGGTACTACCGCGTGGCGCGAGAGGGCCTGATCGAGGCGGGCCAAGAGGTGCGGCTCGTCGAGCGCCCGTTCCCCGAGTTCACCGTCGCCTGGGCGAGCGCCGTGATGTACGCCAAGCCCCGCTCCGCGAGCGACGACCTGCGCCTCGCCGGCTGCCCGCTGCTGTCGGCGTCGTGGAAAGAAACGCTCACGCAACGGGCGACCAAGAAAATCGAGGCCGATCCCGCGCTAAGGCTCGAGGGCAAATAGCCCCCCCACCCGCGGATCGGAGAGCTAGCGAGCAAAATGTCAATAGTGTTGGATAGCTCTCGCTCCACTTCAGTGCGCCACACCTATCCATCTTCCGCCACTATGCGAGAAGACCGATGAACAGTAGTCCATTGCAAGAACCATTCTTAGCTGAACTTGCAGCTTGCTTTAAAGCAACTCAAACCCGGTTGTCTTCACGCCTGGATAATGCTAAGCATCCCGAACAAAACCGTGTTATTGAGGACGAGCTTCGTGGGCTCTATCACGGATTACTCGTTATCCTTGATGGCGGTTCTTCATTGGCTGATCACGGGCTGGTATCGGTCATTGACGAATCTGGCAAAACGTTTGACAGAAATCTCCACGAGATCTGCTTTGAATATTGGCAGAGTACTTGTGGGTAACGGGTAGCCCAGGTTCTTGAAGCGGGGCTAATCACTTCCCTCATTCAGCCAGTAGGGTCCGATGTACGGACCGCGGGTGGCCCCGACAATCTCCCGCCCCTCCTCGCACAGTGAGCCCATCGGCTTGGCCGGGTGAGTGTCGGGGGGCGAAGCAATAGGCGACCCTGCCCGGATGCGTTCGTGGCCTCCGGTGCTGCGCACCCCGATAATCTCTCGGCAATGTAAGGCAGGCTCACCACGCCGTCCGCTCGCGGCTGTCGGGCCCACCCGCGCGTGAATCGTCTGCGTCAGCACACCCTGGGTGGCCCGTTATTTCGACGCCCCGACGATCTCGCCGATCTCACGCTGCGCCGCGGCCAGCGAGTCGGCCAGCGCCGTGCCGCCGAACTCGTCGTTCTCGGCGCGCACGAATGTCACGTCCGTCACGCCGATGAACCCGAACACGGTCCGCAGGTGCGGGTCGAGGTGATTGTGTTTCTCGTTCGGGCCGCCGGGGCCGTAGCCGCCGTCGCCGCTGGCCACGACGACGAACATCCGTTTGCCGTGGACCAACGGCTCGTACGGCGCCGTGCGGTTCTGCGGGTCGAACCCGAACGTCACGCCGACGCGGACAATCTGATCGACGTACGCCTTCAGCCCGCTGGGCATCCCGAAGTTGTACAACGGGACCCCCATCACGATAACGTCGGCCTCCAGCAGCTCCGCCACCAGCTCGTCGCTCAGAGCGAGCGCTGAGCGCATCGCCTCGGTCCGCTCGCCCGGCGGCGTGAACGCGCCGGCGATCCAGTCCTCGGTGACGTGCGGAATCGGGTTGCGGCCGATGTCTCGGTACGTGACGGAGTCGCCCGGGTGGGCGTCCCGCCAGTGGCCCACGAACCGCGCGCTCAGCCGCTTCGAGTGCGACCGCTCGCCCCGGGGGCTCGCGTCGATGTGCAGCAGCTTGGCCATCTTCTTGCTCCTCGCGTGAATTGAACGCCCCGTCCGACCGGTAAGCCTCGTCGCCGCGGCGCCGATGCGTTAGTTTCATACCCACAGCGGCCCGTGCCGGTGCGTCCATTCTTGCCGCGCCCCCACGCACTTCCAGCGGGCACAGATTTGTGGGGGGGTGGCGGCTTTGCGTGAGGAACGAGCGATGGCGGATCCGGACGTCAACGAGGTCTTCGAGAAATGCCTCGGCTGCCGTTACATGGTCGGCATCCTGCGCCACATCCAGGCGGGCGTGAACCGACCGGGACAACTGGAGCGCGCCGTCGACGGGCTCACCGCCAAGGTGCTCTCGGAGCGGCTGCGCCGCTTGGTGGAGTTCCGTGTCGTCGAGAAGCAGAGCTACGCCGAAACCCCGCCGCGGGTCGAATACCACCTCACCCCGTTCGGCGCACGGCTGCTGGAGATCGTCGAAGAAGTCGAACGGCTGCAGAAAGAAGCAACCCGCGCCTAGCAAACACCACACGGAAAGCCCCCCACACACACCGAAAATACCACCTGCATAGAAAACCTCCTACACAGAAAAGACCTGAGCCGCGCACGAAGTAAGCGGAGAGGCGTGCAGACCACTCCGCTTACTTCGTGCGCGGCTCCGGTTCGGTTTACTCTGGAGTGCGAAGGGTAGGGGTATCGTCCCCAAGTAGGTTGGCCCTGCGATGCCAGCCGGCCATCCGCGTCGCAAGACTCACGGTCATGGCAAGACGCGTCCGCGCAATCGGTTCTACTCAACATCATCGATGCCGACGCGCCAATACATGCTTTACACACTCGTCGCCATATGGGGATAGCGTCAGGCGCAGCTTGATCCCCCCTCTCCGAGATTCCATCACAATGCTCATCCGCCCAGCCACGCCCGACGACCAAGACTCCCTCCGCCGCCTCTACCTCGCCGCCTTCCCCGAGGCGGAGCGTGAGACGGTCGCCGAACTCGCGGTCAGTCTGCTGACAACGACTCCCGAGACGCTCTCGCTCGTCGCCGAGCAGAAGGGCGACAACGGCGAGGCGGGCGTCGTTGGCCACGTCGCGCTGAGCCCTGTCACGGAGGCCGGCCAGCCAGACGCCGTCGGCTACCTCCTGGCGCCGCTCGCCGTGTGGCCCGATCAGCAGAAACGCGGCGTCGGCTCGCGGCTGGTCGAGGAGGGCGTCGAACGGTTGCGGGCCGAGGGCGCCCCGCTGCTGCTGGTCTACGGCGACCCCAACTACTACGGCCGGTTCGGCTTCACGGCAGACGCCGCCGACCGCTACCGGCCCCCCTACCCGCTCCAATACCCCTTCGGCTGGCAAGCCCTCGCACTGCGAGATCGCCCAACGCCCGAGACGCCGCTCGACCTCGGCTGCGTCGCCCCGCTGTGCGACCCGCGGCTCTGGTAGCAGCGGCGAGCGCGGCCCGGTAGGCAGGTCTTCCGCGTTGCGAGACTCGCGGTCTTGGCGGGGCATTTCCGCGCGGTCGGTCCTGCTCATCATCTTCGAGGAGGGTGCGCCGGTGTGCGTTTCACACTCGTGCCCTCGTGGACACAGCGCCAGGAGCATCCTGACCTACCAACTTGGGACGTAGTGGAGCGGAGCTAGGTGAATTACCTGGGCGGTGCCTACTTACCGAATGTATGGACTATGCCTGACGGCATCGATCCTAGTCACCTGCAAAGATCCTCGCCTCCGCTAGACTCAAGTAAGTCTGCTTTTAGATCTGTAACTGCATGCTGCTTCAAATACTCCATAACTAGCCGGTCAAATATGACAGGATCCCCTGCCTCCGAAGACTCAACCACTCTGTTCAGTAGACGCCTACTACCCAAACCATTAACTCTAAGAATGCGATCCCTCTCCCCAGCGCCTAAGGGGACCTGACTAGTTGCTATTGACTTTGCTTCTGGCGGAACGTGAACCAGCAACGGTGGAAGCTTGACACAGACACCCCCCCTCCACCTTCCATCAATGCGATATTGATGAGGAACAGGTTCAAGGCCGGATCATCATCAGGCCACTGACTTTTTAGAGGTTGTCCAATAACTGCTATATGAGTGATTCGCCGCAGTCACTACCCTCCGCGGTATGAGCAGGAAGCCCTACCCAACCGACTTGACGGATCACCAGTGGCGACGGATGAAGCCCTGGGTTC